>JAJTFC010000085.1 GCA_021298315.1 Planctomycetaceae bacterium | reverse complement strand
AGGGCGATGCAAGAGAGCAAAAGAATCAAACTGCGCATGATGGCCAAGTGAAAAAGGGAGCGAGGAAAGATTAGCGATTCTTGAAAAAGCTACGCAAAGCTTGACGAACTGGTTCACCTGGAACCGATTCGCTCCGATCTAGAAGAAGTTTAAGTTTATCCAATGACGGACTAGAATCTCCTGAGATTTTACCTCCGGCTTTGGCCCGCTGTTCGATGACTTTGACCATTTCCCGGGGTATCCAAATCTTCGAAGCCTCGATTTTTCGATCCAGATGGGGTGTCTGACGGTCGATTTCTTCGACCTGATCGAGCATCGATTCACAAACCCTCCAGTTGCCTTGCATGGCGGCAACGGCTGCCGTTTGCAGGTGTAGCTCAGCGCTCGAAGGTGCAAACTTTGCGGCCTCTTGGTAGTAGTACAAAGATTCCTGCAAGAGGGCTGATGAGACCGTCAGTGGACCTGCACCGCCGCTGGGTCGAACCGCCGCACCGGCGCCTCTGCCCTGGCCTCGAGCTCTGCTAGCGGGTCGTGTCAGGATCTCTCCAATCGGAACGCGACGGGCAGTCATTTCATCGTTTAATGATGAGTCGAGCCGTTGTCCAACCGATGCACGGAGCAATTGACTGCCAGCTTCCGCGTAAGCCACCGAGTGATTTGGATCCCGCTGAACCAGTTGTCGACCGGCTTGCCGAAACTCGGTCAGCCAACTGATTTTCTTATCGGCTGGAAGCTTTGAATCCAGTGCCATCGCGCCCAGTTCCAGTCCCCACCTAGCCAATTCCGGATCGTGGGGAACCGAAGCGATCGCATTTTGGATGTCATTCCCGTTGGGGAAAACTTTATCAGCGATCGCTCCATCGATCAGCAATCTGCCTTGAGCATCTTTGCTAAAGGCACTTGTGATCCTTTGAACTTGGAGATAGGGCCAAGCCATCGTCAGGCCCCAAAGGCCCAAAATGGCTGTGGCGACCAAGGGTGCTTGCCAGCTCGATGGCCTAGGAGTCTTGTTGGTTGGCTCGGGTTGCTCTCTCCAAGAGTTTCCTGCAAGCCATAGGCCCATGGCGATCATCGGAGCGATCATGGTTCCGGGCAACATCCAACCTCCTGAGGCTAGAAAATGGATCATCACTCCCAAAAAACTGACCAGTAGCAAGACTGGATGATTTGCAACAAACGATTGCACCGAAGTGCTCACCTGAGGACGGCTTAGCCAATATCCAAAAAGCCCAGCAATGATCAGCGATACGGACGTTCCGATCACTTCCAAGTCGCTGGGAATCCTCAAGAATGCGTAAACGAAAACACCCAGGGCAGAGGCGATCAGCGTGATCCAAACCAATCTCGATTTGGATCGGTCTTCCTGGCTTGCAGGCCTTGCGAAAGGATCATCGAGGAAGCCTTTGGCAAAAACGCGATGTCGAAAACCCCATAAGCAGAGCATGAGTACCAAAAGTGCGGTAAGTCCTACGAGGATCCATCCGCCACTGTGAGCAAGCTCCAGGATGAAATTGTGAGGGTCGGCAGGTGTTTCGGCAGCGGAAATTTTTTTGACTTGCAAGTAAGTTGGTTGGAAGTTCAGTGAGCCATAACCATAGAGGGGTTGTTGGGCGATCAGCTCCAGGGCTCCGTTCCAATAGTCCATTCGATAAGCCAAGGATTTGCCAGCTTCCTGGAAGATCAATGGATCAAGCGCATAGACTGCGCCAAAGATCGCAAGAAGCCCGATGAGGATGCCTGCAAGGATCATCCGATGGTTTCGGATCCAGCGTCCAAGTTCCCGGCGGAGGATCGGATCGAGAATCATCGCAAGGCAAGTCGAGATGGCTGTGGCCACCCATGCGGTTCGGCTTTTGGTCAGCAACAGCGAGAGTCCTACTGCCAGCACTAATACCAACGGGATCCACCCTAGGGATCTTCGTTGTTTGAAGCTTAGAAGCATCCAGCCAAGACAAATCGGCCATAAGGCCACCAGAAAACCAGCATAGGAATTTGCGAGCGCAAAGAGGCTCAGAGCTTCGGTGCTCTGAATCCGGTTGACGATGAGCACTGCTTGGGATGAATCCGGATCGATTTGGTATCGCTGTAGGTACCCTATACGGTCTTTGGCCAAATCGGCTCGTTGCAAGGGTTGAGTCACGCCGTATTCCCAAAAGCCCCACAGCAGTGCAAAGACGGCAAGGATCCACCAGAGTTTCAGAACCCGCGCTGCGGCTTGCGGTGTGCGAACCAACCAAACCATCGTTGGCAAGAGCAACCACATAGCCGTCGATTGCCAGAAACCATAGATCGAGTTTTTGAGATTCGTTCTGCCCAGACTGTAGCTTGTAGCAAGCACATGCCAAAGCACAACCATCGCAATGAGCAACCATACCAAGGACATTCGTGGCCAAGCACGAACTTGCCCAAGCGAACTTGCACAAAGCGCAGCGAAGTAGAAAGCCAAGAGTGATAAACCGATGTGCCAAATCGATTCCCCCAAACCGATGACCACTGCCGTATCGCAAGGCATCCAAAGCGACAGCACACAAAGGAGTGTCAAGGCACACCAAGCGATCGATTCGGCTAAGTAACTCCCTGAACTTCGCCGAGCCTCTTGCTCCTGTGGAGAAACATTTGAAACATCGAAATCCGAGACGATAGACGAAGAGGACATCACAGAACCATCTTTAGTGGACGAATCAAAGCGGATAAACTCAATTGTAAACCATCATGAGCTGGACTTCTTGCTCGTTAAGCTCTCCAGCAATGCGATCAGACCAAGCATCGCTAGGACGATCAAGAGCACCAGCCCAGCACCGATCCAGTCGGTTCGCGGCAAAAGCAAGGCCCCTAAAGAACAAGTCAACGTCGCAAGGTATATCGTTCCGACGGCTTGCCTTTTGGTCATTCCCAATTCGACGAGTCGGTGGGAAAAGTGTTTTTTATCCGCTTGGAATGGACTGCGACCCTCCCGCAATCGGATCGCAATAACGCTGAGGGTATCATAGATCGGGATAGCCAACAAACACAGCGGAGCAAATACCGCATGGGGTGCCTGACCAGAGGATCCAGAATAGGTAGATAACAAAGTCGTCACCGCAATCCAATAGCCCACGAAATAGCTTCCTGAATCCCCCATGAAAATCGAGGCTGGGGGCCAATTGTGCTTTAGGAAACCCAGCAATCCACCTAGCAGGGCCAGGGCCATGACCCCCACAAACAACTGAGGCTCTCGTTGGGCCGGTTCGGTGGTGGTCAACAGCATCAAAGCCAACATCCCGGCGATGATGGCTGCAACGCCCGCACTCAGCGCATCCATGTTGTCGAGCATGTTGAAAGAGTTGATCAACATGACGATCCAAATCACACTCAAGATCGGAGTAAGCCAAGGTAGATCGATATAAGCGGTCAGTTGCAATTTCAATCCGTAAACGATGACTGCGGCTACTGCAAACTCGACGGCGATTCGAACTCTCCAGTCCAAACCGTAACGATCGTCCATCAAACCCAAGATCGCTACGACCGAACCACCTGCGAGCAATAACCAAATCGAACTAAGCTTGGACCACAAACCAGGAACCATCTGACGAACGTTCTCAGGGATCGACTCAGGGACCATCGTTGGAGAATAACTCGCAAGAGCCAATGCTAAGGTGCCGAGAGTAAAGACCGATAAGACTCCGAGCCAAATTCCCAGCCCACCTCCTCGCGGAATCGGTGACGTATGCACTTTGCGCTCGTTGGGCATATCGATGAGTCCAAGTCGCAGCGCGTGGCGTTTGACCCAAGAGACGATCCAGAGTGAAACAACCAAAGCGACAATCACGACGCTGCCAAGTACCAAGCCTAGCGATGGACTGATGCTGGTCATCCGTTTGCTCCTCGCACCGATTGCATGAACCCTTTGCGGGCTTGGGTCAAGAACTCAAGCACATCGCTGCGTTGGTAGTCGGCGTAGGTCCACGGCATACTCATCCAAGCTTGGTCGCGAAACGCCAGAGTCACCTCGGCATAGATCCCTCCCTGCAAATAGATCCGATGCTCCCGATTTTTCGTCGATGCCAAAACGAGTTTGGTCATGCTCAAGTAGCCCGGATCGATGTTCACGAGCCGTTTGGTAAGCGGGTCCTCACGCACGAGTGCGTCAGCAGGGAGTAGTTCAGCCGTCCAAGCCTCTTCCCATCGGTTCGAGTCGACTTTGTCCAACGCGAGGCTCTGAGGATCGTACGGATCGGCAAAAACGGCCATTTGCTTTCGAAGAACGTTGGCGGGAGCTAAATACATCGTTTTGTGGTAATAGGGAGATTCGATGAAATCGAACGCGGGGCTCAGTGTAGCGATTTTCCCCCAATGAGATTCCAAGCGGTCCCAGACGAGCTTTAGGATCCGGTCCTCGTGAGAAAAAGCTGCGGCGAAACGAACGCACGGGGGTGGCTTTTTGATCAGCCCCATCGGGGAATCCTGTCTGGGTTGGGCTCGGCGAACTTAGCGGCAGTCTGTACAGTATTACGCATGGAAATCGAACAAGGCTCATCCCAATCCAACACTTCTCGGATCCCCAAACCGGTCAAGATCGGTTCGATGGAGGTTTATCCACCGATTTTCCAGGCTCCGATGGCCGGCTATACCAATTATGCCTTCCGTCAGATCGTCCGGGAATTTGGTGGTGCCGGGCTCCAAGCGACCGAAATGGTAAACGCCCGAGGATTTGTCTGGCTCGACGAGCACGACTGCGAACATCCGGATCGACTCTGGGGGGTCGGCGATGAGCCTCGACCCCTAGCGGTACAAATCTGGGATAACGACCCAGAGACGATGGCCAAGGTGGGACGAAGACTCGTCGAGGAATACCGCGTGAGCGTCGTGGATATCAATTTCGGTTGTCCGGTCAAACAAGTCACCGAAAAGGCTCACAGTGGCTCGTACTTGCTCCGCGACCCGGATCGAATGTATGCGATTATCTCCACGCTAGTACAAGCCTGCTGGCCCACACCAGTGACAGCAAAAATGCGGCTCGGTTGCACCCGCGACTCGATGAACTATATCCATGTGGCTCAGACCGTCGAGCGTGCCGGAGCAGCAGCACTGACCGTTCACGGACGGACCGCCGAAGACTTTTTCAAAGGTTCCGCCGATTGGGATCGAATCTCAGAAATCAAGCAGCACCTGGATCGCATGCCAATTATCGGCAACGGCGATCTCGAGACGCCCGAGCAAGTTCGATTCGCTTATCAAAACTACAACGTCGATGGGGTGATGATCGCCCGAGCCAGCCTAGGTAAGCCGTGGCTCTTTGCTCAGGCGGCCGCTGCCCTCGAAGGCAAGCCTATCCCTCCGGACCCCTCGATCGAGCAGCAGCGCAAGATCATGTTGCATCATTACGATTTGGTCGTCGAACGCTTTGGCGTCCATCGAGGAACTATGCTGATGCGAAAGTTCGCTTGTTGCTATGCACAGAACAAGCCGGGCGCAAGGCATTTCCGTGCACACATTTCCAAGGTCGAAAACCAAGATCAGTTTTATCAAGTCGTCGAGGAGTATTTTCCGAAGCAATCGGAAGTCGATGCCCTCGAGTTTCTCAATGAAAGGCACTCGTCCCATGAAGTTATTTGAAGGAAAAAAAGGATTGATTCTCGGGGTGGCTAACGATCGCTCGATCGCTTGGGCCATCGCTCAAGAAATCATGGAACAAGGAGGTACTTGCGGTTTCTCGCACCTTCCAGATAAACCCGACGATGAAAAGAAGAAGAACCACCTGCGAGTAAGCAAATGCGTTGAGAAGTATCCTGCTCAAACCGCTTTCCTCAGGCCCCTGGATGTCCAAGACGACGCACAGGTCAAGGACTTTATGGACGCGGCTGCCAAGGACTTTGGCCAGATCGATTTTCTACTCCATTCGATCGCCTTTGCCGATCGGGACGATCTCTCGCGAGATACCGTCGAGACCAGCCGCGCTGGATTCAAACTCGCTATGGATGTGAGTGTCTACAGTTTGATCGCCGTGACTAACGCCGCCCGATCGATGCTCAAACCTGACTCGTCTGTTTTGACGATGACCTATTTCGGAGGAGAAAAGTGCGTCCCCGGATACAATGTGATGGGGATCTGCAAAGCTGCATTGGATGCAACGGTCCGCTACCTGGCCTACGATCTGGGCCCTAAAGGCATCCGCGTCAACGGCGTGAGTGCTGGCCCTCTGAAAACTCTCGCCGGCGTTGCTGCTGGAGTCGGCGAGATGCAAGAGTATTACGACTATGTGGCACCCTTGGGTCGCTGCGTGACTCACGAAGAAGTCGGTCGCTCAGGGTCTTATCTGCTGAGTTCCTACAGCAACGGCATCACCGGAGAAATCCTCCATGTCGACTCAGGCTACAACATTATGGGTAGCCCTGGTCGACTCCTGGAACAATTCCGCAAATAGACAAGACTGACGTTAAACGTTCTTCCACTGGCGGTCTGCGGCACTGGCCAAGACCGCATCGCAAACGCGCTGGGTTTCCAATGCGTCTTTGAACGTCGGATGCGCTGCCTCGCCTGTATCGAGACTCTTGAGGAAGTCGGCGACTTGGTGCGTAAAGGAGTGCTCGTATCCGATCTGCAAGCCTGGTACCCACCAGTTGCCCATATAAGGCTGATTGCCATCGGAAACGTGAACGCTTCGCCATCCTCGGACGACCGAGTCGTCGTTGTAATCGAAGTACTTGAGGCGGTGCAGATCGTGCAGATCCCAAGCGATACTGGCGTGCTCACCGTTGATTTCAAGGGTGTACAGCGCCTTGTGACCGCGTGCATAGCGGGTTGACTCGAAGAGCCCGAGCGAACCGTTTTGGAAATGGCAGAAGAACGAACAAGCGTCATCGATGTTCACAGGGGACTTCTTACCCGTCTCTACGTGAGTCCGTTCCTTGACAAACGTCTCGGTCACGGCACAAACATCATTGATCGATCCGTTGATCCAAAGGGCAGTGTCGATGCAGTGGGCTAGCAAGTCCCCTGTGACACCGCTACCGGCAGCTTCGGCATCGAGTCTCCAAGTTGCCGCACCACCTTGGGGCACATCGGCATTGATCGTCCAGTCTTGGAGAAAATTCGCACGGTAGTGGAAGATCCGTCCGAGTTTCCCTGACTCAACAATTTGCTTGGCAAGGGTCACGGCCGGAACGCGTCTGTAGTTGTACCAGACCATGTTCGCTACACCGGCTTTTTCCACTGCAGCGACCATCTCAAGACCTTCTGCAGTGTTCATCGCCAAAGGCTTTTCGCAGAGGATCATCTTGCCGGCCTTGGCCGCCTCGATGGCAATTTCCTTGTGCAAATTGTTGGGTGTGCAGATATCGACCGCATCGATATCCGACCGCTTAAGCAGTTGCCTCCAATCGGTTTCGATCGACTCGTATCCCCAGTTGTCGGCAAAGGACTTGGCCTTTTCCGCGTTCCGAGCACACAGAGCTTTGAGCACAGGCTTGTAGGAGCTCTTAAAGAAGCGGCTCGCTTGGAGATAGGCATTCGAGTGGGCCTTACCCATAAAGCCATAACCGATCATGCCGATGCGTAGTTCTTTCATTGCAATTCCTCTTTTCTATAGATGGTTTGGTGTTTTGATGGAGACTCGATTAAGCCTTGGAGCCTGAGTTCCAGCCGTGGGCTTCGCGAACAGCGATCATCGTCGAGAGGATCGTGTTCCAGGTCTTGACGTCTTCGAGGGTTTTATTGGGGAACATGCAACCGTCCCAGCAGATGTGCTCAATCCCCCGCGATGCCGCATCCTTGAGCCAGTAACCAGAGCATTTGACAATATCGAGCTTGCCGTTGGGGTCATCGGCTCGGCAGTGCTTGCCGGTCTTATCATGCGATCCTGCCCCATGAACTTGGCCATCGTTTTGAGCGACGTGGAAGTCGATCGTCCAAGGACGAAGCTTATCGGTCATGATCTTGTACTTGTCATAGAATTCCTCTTGCGAGTAGCCGTCTGAGAGCAGCGCACACTCCGGAGCGTTGTACCCGAGCAAATACAAATAGGTGTGTGCCAAGTCGGCTTGGAACCCGAAGGATTCGGGCATTCCTACACCTTCGAGCACATCGAGCATGTCTTTCCAGGAGTGCATGCCTGCCCAACAAATCTCTCCTTCGGCTGCAAGTCGTTGGCCGTGATCTTGGGCGATCTTGGCCGCCTTCTTGAACGTCTCGACGATGCGAGCCGTGTTGGCTTTGGCATTCGATCGCCACTTTTCGACTCCAAACTCAGCACTATCGACACGAATCACTCCATATTTGCGAATTCCATGGTCTTCGAAAACCCGAGCGATGCGGCATGCGGTCTCGACGGCCGAGAGGAACTTCTGCTGTTGCTGGTCATCACCCATGGCCGAATCCCCGACGGTGCCCGGCCAAACCGGTGCTACGAGCGATCCTACCGAGAAGCCGTAGCCAGCGATTTGATCGGCGATCGTTCGGATCTGAGCATCGCTGGCATTTGGATCGGTGTGTGGGAAGAACAAGAAATAATCGATCCCTTCGAATTTCTGACCGTTGACGTTGGCGGCAGCCGTCAGCTGGAGCATCCGCTCCAGAGAGATCGGTGGTTCTTGATCGGGGCCGTCCCCTTTGCCCACCAAGCCGGGCCACATGGCATTGTGGAGTTTAGGAAGCTGATTCATGGGGATTCCTTGCGACAAAAAAGAAGTGACTGCTGGTTTGGAAATCTAAAAAGGTCAAATGGGGCTTAGCGATGTTTTTGCCAAGCGCCGTTGGCAGGCATATTCGAGTGAGCATCGGGGCCGAAGTATCGAAGACCGACGAGCGGTTCGCTGCCAGTGTTTTCGATCTCGATACCACGAGTGGCTGCATCGTGGCTGATGAAGACTTCGTCCTCGGTGTTTTGGCCAAAGCGGATCATCGCAGGGGTTTGCAAAGCGAGTTTGCCGATGCGACCCTTGCCTTGAACCGTGGTCCAACCGCTTGCAGCACCGTCCTTGAGAATGGTCTTGGCACCAGGCTCGAGGGTGAGTTCTTTGGCGCTAAAGAGTTGCTTGCCATCGATGCTGCCATAGACGATCCACTTGTCGGTCACCCCTGCAGTGCTCTTGGCCTCATCGACAATAGGCTCGATGTAGTTGGCATCTTTGAAATGGGTATCGACGTTCTTGTCCCAGTCGAGTTGTCCAATGATGAAATCCAGGTCGTTATGCTTGTCCTTGGGCATGTCCTTGACCAGGAGCGACCAAGGCACATAACGGCCTTCGACGATCGATTGGTACATACCGAAAACATCCGATCCCCATTGGGGTTCGTAAGTGCACAGGGAACCTGGAGCGTGCAAAACGCCTGGTGGAATCAGCCAGCCTGTGCCTCGCTTGAGTCGATACGCTCTAGATAGATCCAGGATGCCGTTATCCCCTTTGTTCCAGTTTTCCAAGCAGCGTCGTAGCTGTTCCTTGGTGGTGCCCGGTTCGAGTCCCATGAAGGTGTAGGAGAAGTTGTTATCAACGTTGTTGTATTGAGGCGGGAAGTAATAGCTCTCAGGCTTTCCTTCTTGTCCAACAAGTGCGGCGTCTTCTTGGGACTGGTGCATGTGATGCGGAATGGGTCCCATGTTATCGAAGAACTTCGAGTACACAGGCCAACGCTTGTACTTGCCAAAGATGGGCGATCCGACGAGCTTATTGCCTTGTTCGGCAATCGCATCCTTCAAAAGAAACTTCTTCCCTTCGAATAGACAGAAGCTGAGTCCTTCGTGCCATACACGTCCTTCGTTGGCAGCTTCCGTGGTACTTGCAAACCAGCGTTCGTCGATCCCGCCTCGGTTGGCACCGAATGCATAAAGATCATCGGGATGGAGTTTGATGCGGCGACCTGGATGCAAGAAACTGCGTGGAACCCAGGTCGGGGTGAGTCTAAGGATTCCATCCCCAGCTTCGAGCGCTTGTTCGAGTATGCGTGCGACGTTATCCGACTTGATCAGGCCATCATCTAAACCGGTGCCAGACATGGAATCTCTCTGTATTGCTAGAGCAGGATGAGTGGAATTAGAGTGCATTATGGGCAGATCCAACCTCTTTGCACCCCGTTTATGGGACTTTGTTGTAAGATCCTTCAGGTCAAGTCGCAACCCCTGAGGAATGAATCTGCTGTTGATAACCAAGACTGATAGATTTAACCCTTATACGGCTTGCGATTTTCCAACCATTCGGCATGATTTCTGCTAGCATGATTTCTGCAAGAAATACCCTGTACCGAAACGATCCAGCCCCTTGATGATGGTTGTTTCTCGCGAACCCATTTTTAATCGGCTTTGCAGCCAAGAGTAGCTATCCATTGTGACCCAAGACTCAGCATCCCATTACAGACCGATCCGAAGGGCTTTGATCAGCGTCAGCGACAAAACAGGGTTGGCAGAGTTTGCCAAGGGACTTGTTGCAAAAGGGGTCGAGATCCTAAGTACCGGCGGTACGCATAAGTTTCTGGCCGAGAACGGGATTTCTGCTCGCGAGGTCTCTCAATACACCGGGTTTCCCGAAGTGATGGATGGTCGGGTCAAGACCTTGCACCCGAAGATCTTTGGCGGAATTTTGGCCCGACGCGACCGCAAGGAGGATCTCGCATCGCTCCAAGAACACCTCATCGATCAGATCGACCTGGTGGTCGTGAACCTCTATCCTTTCGAAGCCACGGTGGCCAAGCAGGGAGTCGCTTTCGCAGAAGCGATCGAGCAGATCGACATTGGGGGGCCGAGTCTCATCCGGGCCGCATCGAAGAATCACGCCTTTGTGACTGTGGCGACCCATCCCAACCAATACAGTTCGATCCTTCAAGAGTTTGGGTCCTACGGTGGCACCTCCGATGCGCTTCGCCTGCAATTGGCCCTCGAGTGCTTCCGATCGACTGCCAGTTATGATCTTGCTATCAGCGAGTACCTTACCAAACAAGTTGGCAAGACGGAAACTCCTACGGAGGTCTTGCCGGAGCGACTGCAGATGAATCTTACGAAGGTCATCGATCTTCGATATGGCGAAAATCCGCATCAAAAAGCAGGCCTGTATTCGAGGCCTTGGGAAGGCACATCGCTGGTAACGGCCAAACAACTCCATGGCAAGGAGTTGTCCTACAATAACCTGCTGGACGCTGATAGCGCGTACAACATCGTACGCTGCTTTGCGAGGGCATCGGCCGTGGTGATCAAACACAACAACCCTTGCGGAGCGGCCTCTGCGCATAAGCTTTCCTTTGCTTGCCGAAAAGCGCTCGAAGGGGATCCTCAAAGCGCCTTTGGTGGAATCCTAGGCTTCAATCAATGTGTCGATGCCGAGACTGCCGAGGTCCTTTGCCAACCAGGGCTTTTCATCGAAGCGATCGTGGCTCCCGAGTTTTCTCACGAGGCCATTGAGATTCTTTCGACCAAACCCAAATGGAAAGAGAATGTCAGACTCATTGCCATGGGCAAGGAGATTCAGTTAGAGCAAGCTTTGGATTATCGCTTTATCCGAGGAGGAGTCCTCGTGCAGCAGGCCGACACTTTGCCACCGGCTAGTTTGACTTGGAAAACAGTCACATCGGTACCCGTAGCAGATGAACTCTGGGATGACATCGCCTTTGGCTGGGAGATGGTCAGACACGTCAAGAGCAATGCAATTGTGCTTGCCCGCGACGCGGCATTGGTCGGCGTTGGTGCTGGCCAAATGAGTCGCGTCGACAGCGTCGAGATTGCGATTTCCAAGGCCGCCGATCGCTCGCGAGGAAGCATCCTTGCTTCGGATGCTTTTTTCCCTTTCCCCGACTCGATCCATCGAGCTGCCCAAGCCGGAGTCGTAGCGATAATCCAACCGGGTGGATCCAAGAAAGACCAAGATGTCATTGCGGCGTGCAATGAACACCGTATCCCGATGCTCTTTACCGGCCAAAGGCACTTCCGGCATTAATCATTGATCCATACGCCCAGGTACTTTTCATTTTTGGGAGCATGCCATGTCGGTGTTGATCATTGAAGACCTCGGGGTCGAGCGGTTGATGCCCATCGTTGCCGCAAGGCTCTCCAGCGCGGTCACCTGCGGCGCATTGCGATTGGTGGATCTCCTTGAATGGACAGGTGTCGAATGCTATGGGCTAACACGGTCTTATTTGCAAGCGATCCAAAAGCTCGATTTCCCGATGCTCAAAGATCCACGCTTAGCAGTTGGCAGGAATCGCCCTAGCCTCGTACTGTCCTCCCGAATCGTGCCGAGTGCATCAACGTTCGAATCGATCCAAAAGTGGCTTCGCCAGTGCGATTCCCCTAAGCCTCTTTGGATCTATGAGGACAATACTCCAGAGGCACAGGCCATCGGAGTTATTCATCCAGCAGAAACTTATGAGGAAATTCTTTCGATTGGCAGAGATTATTTTGGGTGTAAAGCACCAAGAAAAGGATCCATCGAAGATAGTTCTGCGATCATCGCGAAGGTTTTTAAATATCCTCACGATGTGATAGCACAGCACATGGCTTGTCTGGCAGGTAACTTGGAGTTATTGATTTCCAAGAGTCAGTATCGGCAACTCGAAGATGGAGTTTTTGTTGGCCCAGATGTATCGCTGGCAAGTCCGATTGTCATGGAGCCAAAATCAGGGCCGATTGTCATTGAACGCAATGCGCAGGTCGGGCCTTTTTCGCTTCTACGGGGACCGTTGTATTTGGGCCCCAAGTGCAAAGTGCTCGAGCATGCTTCATTAAAGGATGGTGTCTGTGCTGGCCATACGACCAAGATAGGAGGAGAGGTCGAAGCATCCATTATCGAACCTTATTCGAACAAGCAGCACCATGGTTTTCTAGGACACTCCTACGTCGGAAGTTGGGTGAATCTAGGGGCAGGAACATGCACCAGTGACTTGAAAAATACTTATGGGCTAATCTCGATGGACTACCCTTCAGGACGCATTGCAACCGAGATGCAATTCTTAGGATGTTTCATCGGAGACTACAGCAAAACCGCGATTAACACGAGCATCTTTACTGGCAAGTGGATCGGTGTGTGTAGCGCTTTGTATGGGTTTGTGACAAGCAACGTACCGAGTTTTACCAATTATGCGAAATTGTTTGGGCAAGTTGCGACGTTACCGACATCGGTCATGCAATCAACTCAGCAGCGGATGTTCTCCAGACGAGCCGTTGTGCAGCGACCTTGCGACATCGAGCTTCTGCACTCACTCTTTGAGTTGACGCGAAGCGAACGCGAGGCATTAGCTGGACTTGAAGAGGCGTGAGATTCTGGCTTGCTCGCAAGCCAGACGGTGCTGATCATTGGCTTTGAGGTGTTGATTCCAGCCTAAGCCATGGCTTAATGGCAGTAGGTTCTTCTGACCCCTTCTGGTAGACCTAATCGCCAGAAAAAACCGCGCGATCTCAACGGTTAAGAACGATGAAAAGTTCTCTTAAAAAAGCGGTTTTTAGATGGACTTTCGGCTCTGGTTTGCTGTAATTGCCCGTGGGTAGTCCGCCTGCAACTTGCCCGCTTTTTTCCGGAAACTCGTCGGAATTTTCGTCGGAATTTTACAGAGGGTTTGCTCATGTGTGGCATTGTTGGCTATGTCGGGAAATCGGACGCCACAGATTTTTTGTTGCAAGGACTGTATCGTTTGGAGTACCGCGGTTACGACAGTGCGGGGATATCGCTCTTGCGGGACGATGGGGTACTTGAGCGACGTCGAAGCGTGGGTCGAATCTCCAATCTTGAATCGCTTGTTGGTCAATCGACGGTTCAAAGCCGAATTGGGATCGGTCATACTCGATGGGCCACACACGGTGCGGCAACGGTCCCGAATGCTCACCCTCACTACGGTGGACACCCACAGCACGGTGAGCTAGCGGATCTTGCGCTGGTTCACAACGGAGTGATCGAAAACTACCAAGAGTTAAAGCAGGATTTGATTCAACAAGGATATTGTTTCCAATCCGAGACAGATACAGAGGTCGTCGCTCATCTTTTGCATCGAACCATCGCCCAAATGCGCATCGCGGGCAACTTCCAGCCTGATTCACCGATAGCTCATGCGACGGCCCTTCGAGAAGTGCTTGGACAACTCCGAGGAACTTACGGTATAGTCGTGATGTTTCACGGCAAGCCAGATTTTCTGCTGGCGGCTCGCTGCGGAAGCCCGCTGGTTATCGGTGTAGGGCAGGGCGAACAGTTCATCGCCAGCGACCCTGCTCCATTGTATGGGAAAACCGATAAGGTCATCACGTTGGTGGATCATCAAATAGCCATTGTTACATCGCGGACGATCCAAGTCATCCAACGCGACGCAGGAACGATCCAGCCTAATATTCAAGTTTTGGCTCAATGCGACGATGCGCACAGTTGCGATGGCCATGAACACTTCATGCATAAGGAAATATATCAGCAACCAGAAGCGATCCGCAACGCTCTGCGGGGAAGGTTAGACCGGGATAATGCGACGGCAAAGCTCGGAGGACTGAATCTGACGGCTCCTCAACTGCGGCATATCGAACGACTTGTCTTGACCGGTTGCGGAACATCCTGGCACTCGGCGCTCATCGGCGAATACATGATCGAAGAGATTGCAAGAATGCCTGTAGAGGTCGAGTATGCAAGTGAGCTTCGATATCGCAATCCGCCGGTGGACAAACAAACGCTCGTTTTTGGGATCACACAAAGCGGCGAGACTGCAGATACCCTAGCGGCTCTTCGCGAAATGCAGAGGAAAGGTCATCCTTGCCTTGCGATATGCAACAATATCGGCAGCAGCATCGCCCGCGAAGCCGACGGCGGAATCTACCTGCATGCCGGCCCAGAGATCGGAGTGGCTTCGACCAAAGCCTTCACATCTCAAATCGTAGTGCTCGGACTCTTAGCACTCTACTTCGGTCGTATGAGGCACCTGGGTTTCGAAGCCGGACTCCGTTGGATCGACGCTCTTGAACAGTTGGCAGACCGAGTCGAAACGGCGCTACAAACCGAAGAGCAGATCAAACAGATTGCACATGAATTCAAAGACGCAACGAATTTTCTGTATCTCGGACGGAATTACTTGTTCCCAACAGCCCTCGAAGGAGCACTCAAGCTTAAAGAGATTAGCTACATTCACGCCGAAGGATATCCTGCGGCTGAGATGAAGCATGGACCGATCGCCCTGGTCGATGAACATACCCCCTCGGTGTTCCTCCTCTCGAAAGGTCTAGTCTATGACAAGATCATGAGCAATCTGCAGGAAGTTAAAGCCAGGGGCGGCCCTGTGATCGCAGTGACCGATTCGATCGATTCGCAATTGGAGAAACTGGCCGATAGGATTATCTTGGTCCCCTCGGTCCCTGAACCGCTTCAGCCCATCGTAAGCGTTGTTCCTCTCCAATTGTTGGCTTACCATATCGCCCTGATCAGAGGCTGCGATGTGGACAAGCCAAGAAACTTAGCCAAAAGCGTCACCGTCGAGTAAATCCCACCCATTCCTTTTGACCCAATTAAACATCCAGCCTTACTGACATGGCATACCACGAAGAAATACTAAGTCACGATACGCGTAAAGCCCTGCGACTACACTTAGGTGAGTCGGCCTCGCAGGAAATCCTCGGCATCCTTGATAAGCTCTGCGCTGAAATCAAGCACCTGCAGAAAACGAAAGTATCCGTCACGCCGATAATTCCACTGCGTGAAACCATCGAAGAGACCCTAATTGTTGTGGATTAAGGTAAGCTATTGCGATTCGTGCTTTCACGATCGTGGCTTACCTAGACTGAGAATCGATGGCCGTTTCTGATAAACAATTGATTCGGTGGCTGGCGCACACCGACCCACGCGTCCGTTCCGCCTCCCTGGATCTGCTTTCCAATAGCTACACTTCGGATCCTGAGATACTCACCTCGGTCGTCTCGGCATGGGATCACTACGGCATCGAAGAAGCCTTTAGCGATTTCCCCCTGATATCGCACTTGGCGATCAGTCCCGAGCAAATGCCTCTGGCGCTTTCACGCGCAAGTCAATTTTCCCAGGGGCGCAAGATCACCGATCGGGTTTGTCGTTGCGCGGGAAAATTGGCCGAAGCGATCTCGGTCGAGAGAGCATCAAGCTTTGCTCCCTACCTCGATGAGCTCAAGGTATTAAAGGCATCGTCGAAGATTTTCTTTCGTGTCCCAATCGAAGTCATGATACAGCGAGCCGAAGCTCTATCGCGAGAGCCCAGTTCCCTTGAAATGGACTTTGAAGACGGCACCATCGGCGACTATGCAATCGCCTTAGAAAGCCTTTGGGAACGAGGACTTGCCAATCGATGGATTCGAGAAGGGATCGAATCCTGGGAGGAACCCACCCCCGGTAAACTGGCAGTCACTGCACTGGAACTCGTTTCCCGCCACCCGATCCGCGGCTACGAAGAACAACTCTTGGCCTTGGTCGATCGCGATGAAGCCTCCATCGCCGATCTTGCAACCATCGCGCTGGTGCGAGGTCGAAACTCGCTTACCCAATCCCTCATCGCAGATCGATTTGCATCGATGAGCAGATCCGGACAACTCCGAAGCTTGGACATCATCCGCCGAATGAGGCTGCCAGAGTCCGCGAAACTTATCCGTTTTCTTTTGCCCCAAGGCAGCGATGCATCGGTGCAAAACGGAGCACGGGTCGCCGAGTTCATGCTCTTTGATTTCGAGTTTCTCGAGGAGTGGCTCGAAGCCTTCCTGCTGATGGAGGACGCTTCGGTGCAAAGACTTGTTTATTCTATTCCGATCTCTCATCCGCTAGCGCTCGAAGAGGTGCCTGTCGATTGGCCCAGGGTCAAACAACTCCTGAAAACTCGACTCGGATCGGGCTTTGATCTGGAGTGAAATGCCATGGACAATAAGGTTCTCTTGGCCATCGAGTCGACCTGCGATGAAACCGCAGCGGCCTTGATCGACTCTTCGGGAAATGTCCTGGCTGAATGCGTGGCCACCCAAGAAGCCTTTCATGAAAAATTCGCAGGAGTGGTTCCGGAAATCGCTGCCCGAGCACACCTCGAGAGAATCTTGCCCGTGATCGATTCGGCCCTCAAGCAATCCGGCAAATCTCCGGCGGATCTGTGCGCGATCGCCGTGGCTACCTACCCCGGGCTTCCCGGATCTTTGATCGTCGGCCTTGCGGCAGCCAAGGCTCTGGCGCTTGCTTGGAATAAACCGATCGTCGGAATCAATCACATTCAAGCCCACATCTATGCTTGCGGCCTGGACGCCTCGGAGCCGATTTATCCTTGCGTCGGGTTTATCGTCAGCGGCGGGCATACTTCCTTGTACCGGTGCGATGATCCGATGGGATGGGACTATCTAGGAGGTACGATCGACGATGCGGCCGGAGAAGCCTTCGATAAAGTCGCTGTCATGCTCGGGCTCCCTTTCCCAGGTGGTCCGGCTCTTTCAAAACTTGCAGCCCAAGGTGATCCTCGCTCGATCCGATTTCCAAGACCCTTGATCGATGATCCTAAACGCCTGGACTTTAGCTTCTCTGGACTCAAGACTGCCGTTCGGTATCGCATCGCAGGCTCCTCTAGCCCAACTGCTGAACATCGAACCTTAGACGAAATAGAGCGAGCCGATATCGCGGCGGGCTTTGAACAGGCCGTTATCGATTGCTTGATCGCTAAAGCCATCCTGGCCCTAAAGAAGACAAATCTTAAACGCCTCTGCGTAGGAGGGGGTGTCGCTGCCAACAGCCAATTCCGAATGCAGCTTGCACAAGCCTGCCAAGCTCAGGGAGTCACGCTGGTGATTGCCAAACCACAGTGGTGTACCGACAATGCCGCCATGGGTGCTTTGGCTTGGGAAAAGATTCATCGAGGCCAGTTCGATTCGCTCCATCTCGATGTACAACCAGGTTTGGTTCGCCCTAAAGGGTGATTTTCTCGACGAAATCCAATAGCCCTAGGCCACAATCAACAGCCAGTTGGAGTAAACTGAAGTCTCGGAAACATCCCCGACTACCCTCCCTCCTCCTGCCTCTGTCACCTGCCTCTGCCAACACCATGAGCACTGTCCCACCTCCACCCTCCTCGGAAGAAATCGCTCGCGCAAAATCACTTCGGGATTCTTTCGGCAAAATCAAACAGCAAGTCTCCCAAGTGATCGTCGGTCAAGACGCTACGATCGAACAATTGCTCATCGCGATGCTTGCAGGTGGTCACTGCTTGCTCGAAGGTGTACCAGGGCTGGCCAAGACTCTTATGGTCCGTTCGCTCGCTCAGGCCATGGACTTGGACTTTCACCGTATTCAATTTACACCTGACTTGATGCCTGCAGATATCACCGGTACCGATATCATTCAGCAGTCCGAATCGGGAGCTCGACAACTGAGTTTTGTCAAAGGCCCGGTCTTTACCCAAATCCTGCTTGCCGACGAAATCAATCGAACACCACCCAAGACCCAAGCTGCATTGCTCGAAGCGATGCAGGAACATGCAGTGACGATCGGTGGAAAAACTTACAAGCTCTCCGAGCCCTTCTTCGTGTTGGCAACTCAAAACCCGATCGAACAAGAAGGGACTTATCCGCTCCCAGAAGCCCAGCGAGATCGCTTCCTATTCCAGACCTTGGTCGACTATCCAAGCCGCGAGCAAGAAGGGGAGATCATTGAGCGAACCACGGGAAGTTTTTCTGGAAGTATCCAACCGGTGATCACAGGCCAAGAGATCATCGACTACCAACGCATCGTTCGCGTCGTCCCATTGCCCGAGCATGTCAAGCAGTATGTTCTAGATCTGGTACGATCGCTCCGACCTAAAGAGGCTTCGGCACCCAAGTGGGTCGCGCCATGGGTTCAGTGGGGACCAGGTCCGAGAGCTTGCCAGCAGATTGTCGTGGCCAGCAAGGCAAGAGCCCTATTGCATGGACGATTGCACGTAACGACCGAGGACATTCAAGCCTTGGCCGCTCCAGTGCTTCGCCATCGGATCGTCCCTACGTTTGGCGCTCAGGCCGAAGGGATCGATTCCGACGCGATTGTTGCAAGGCTCATCGGAGAGTTGCCCAAGCCTCAAGCGACTGTCGGCGTTATCTAAAAGCTCAATCACTAGATCCCGCACACCGTACCAAATCACGGAAAGTCGGACGAACCGAGGGGTGTAGGTATCTAGCAAACGATCCATCGAGCCGTCGTATTGCTATCAGTTCAACCACATCAGCAAAGTCCTTGTGCGTCCGACGCATACTCCCTAGGCCGCATGCGAGTTTCATTTCGATGAGTCGGCTCAGACGAACAACCGAAAGACCTTCTCGCGTCTCGATGTTTTCCTCTCCGATCGGTTCAGCGATCTTTACCTCGGAATCCTTACCGGCTCGCTCACCTGCTATCAGATACTGAACAGGGATACCCGTCGGGCTACGAAACTCCCTGGCCTCTTGATCCCAATGAAAAGACTGGGCTGTTAGCAAATCTTTGATCGTCGGCACATCCTTGTCCAAGATGATGATATCGATATCGGTGGTGTTTCGCTGATAACCATGCAGGCAAACGGCGACACCACCGCAGATACTGTGAGGAATATCGGCCTGCTGAAGTGCTCGCTGACAATCCAAGGCTACATTCCATAGAGTTTCATTGCCGAGCATCGTATAAGCCCTCGCCGCTGTGATCACTACTTTCCGTCCTTCTTGGATAGCCCTCTATCTACGAAATAGGCGATATGTCAGGTTTGTGATTTTTGTCGTTTTCAAAATCAGTTCCCTATCTACAATAGTCGAAACAAGTGCGCGTTTCTAGTTGGGTAAGCCTCTTGGCTAGAGGCTTCGGAGTAAAACGCAAGGCGAACAAAAATGACAACAAACATCTCCCAGGGGAGGCCGGCGCCCGAGCTGCTGGCACCTGCGGGAAATTGGGACTGTGTGCATGCTGCCGTCGAGAACGGTGCCGATGCGATCTATTTCGGTTTGGCTGCGGGCTTCAACGCCCGCGCTCGGGCTGTGAATTTTGATGTCGAAGACCTGCCACGTCTGATGACACACCTCCATCGCCGAGGTGTCTCAGGCTTTGTGACTCTCAACACATTGGTCTTCACCGACGAGCTTGAATCCTTCGAGCAGCATGTGCGTACGATCGCCGCTTCGGGAGTCGATGCGGTGTTGGTCCAAGACCTCGGTGCCGTTCGGTTGATCCACGAGATCTGTCCAGATTTGAGCGTGCATGCCAGCACCCAAATGACAATGACCTCCGCCCAGACGATCGCCGCCATCGAGTCGCTCGGGATCGACCGAGTGGTGCTGGCTCGCGAATGTTCACTGGCTGAGATTCGCAAGATCACCTCGCAAACCTCGATGCCCGTCGAGACCTTTGTCCATGGCGCGCTGTGTGTGGCTTACTCAGGCCAATGCTTAACGAGTGAATCGCTCGGTGGTCGCTCGGCCAATCGTGGGCAGTGCGCTCAAGCTTGTCGTCTGGATTACCAACTGATCCGAGATGGTCAGACGATGGAACTTGGCGATATGAAGTACCTGCTATCTCCCCAGGATCTTGCCGCTTACGAGCATGTTCCTGATTTGATCGATGCGGGGGTCTCGTCGCTGAAGATTGAAGGTCGATTAAAGTCACCTGAGTATGTAGCGAATATCGTTAGTCATTACCGTCGTGCGATCGACGAAGCGATGCAAGGGCGTCGAGCTTGTTTCGATGAGACGACCAAAAGGGAAATGGAACTGAGTTTCTCTCGGGGCTTCTCACCTGGTTGGCTCGAAGGTTGTAATCACAAGCGGTTGGTTCCAGGACTCACCAGTGCCAAGCAGGGTGTTTTGGTCGGACGGGTGATCCGCAAAAAAGCAGATCGCGTCGTCGCCGAGCTGATGGCCCCATTATCCAAAGGGGATGGCGTGGTCTTTCAAGGGGATCGAGCAGCAGGAACGGAGATCGGCGGACGAATTTTTCAGATCTTCGTCAACCACCAAAATTTGGACGAAGCTCCTGCGGGTCGAGTCGAGCTCGAGTTTCAAAAAGGACTCCTTCGCGACGCACCCATCGTCGAAGGGCAAGCGATATGGCAAACCGATGCGCCTAAGCTTTCGAAACGTTGGCGACAGACCTTTGCCAAAGAATACTTTGATCGCAAATTGCCCCTTCGAATCTCGGGCACCATCGCTGTCGGAAAACCTCTGCAATTGCGGGTCTCGTGGCAGGAGCATCGCGAAGGATTAACGCAGAGCGATTGGTCGACCGAAATTCATCACGAGCATATTCCTGTCGAGGCGCTCAAGCATTCGGCGACCCGGGCTGGAGTCTTTGAACAACTCAATAGGCTCGGCAATACACCTTACGAAATCATCGATTGCAATGTCGACATCCAAGACAGGACGATGCTTCCTCTGTCGGTCTTGGGTGATTTGCGAAAGCAAATGGTTCAAGCCATAGAAGCGATCCGCAGCAGAGCGGCCCAAAGGCATCTTCGACCGCATGGAGTCAGCCAAACGTTGCTTGCAAGTGTGAAAGAATCGCAACACGCTTTGACGGACGATAAAAAGCTAGCAAACAGCGCGGATACTGCACCGAGGCTTCGAGTGCTGTGTAGAACGTTGGCCCAGCTCGATGCATTGCTCGAAGCCGGTGCTCGGGATCTTGCCGTTGAATTCCATGACATCCGTGAGTATCGCCAGGCCGTTGAGCGCGCGCGCGGTGCAGGGGCCAAGATCTTTCTAACGACTCTGCGAATATTAAAAGAGGGAGAATCTGGGCTCTTCAAGGCGTTGCACAAGCATGGTGCTGATGGATGGCTCGTAAGAAACCTTGCGGCATTGAAGTATGCCCGAGAGCACGGCATTGCTGCTGATGCTGATTTCTCGCTCAATGTTACCAACCCTTTAACGGCTCAATGGTTGATTCAGCAAGGTGCATCGCACATAACGGCATCGTATGATTTGAACCGCGATCAATTGATGGAGTTTATCTCCGAGACGCCCCCGCAATGGATTGAGGTTGTTATTCATCAGCACATGCCGATGTTTCATATGGAGCATTGCGTGTTTTGCACGGTACTATCGCCGGGCACGAACAAATCCAATTGCGGTCGCCCATGCGATCATCATGAAGTGAAGTTACGTGATCGAATTGGAGTCGAGCATGTGCTTCATGCGGACATTGGATGTCGCAATACATTATACAACGGTAATGCACAAAGCGGTGCAGAGGTGGTAGCCAAGTTGCTTGGCTGCAAGATAACAAAATTTCGCATAGAAATTTTACGCGATGCACCCGCGCAACAGTTGCACCGGCTTTGGGAGCTTTATAGCAATCTTTTGCAAGGGCAAATCGATGGATCGACTGTTTGGAAAACGCTCAAGGCAGAGAATCGTTTAGGAATAATTCGAGGAACTTTGGAACATCCGCGAAACCCTTTGGCCATTTTGTAGTTTAAAGGACGGCAGTTTACACGATGCATAACCCTAC
>JAJTFC010000195.1 GCA_021298315.1 Planctomycetaceae bacterium | reverse complement strand
ATCCACCGGTCTTCGGGTTCATCGCTTTGAGGCTATAACCTACGGCGCTGACAATGGGCTCCAGCAGTTTGGCGTCTTGAGTCATTGCGTAAGCTTCCGCAAGTGCAATGCCTGAGATCCCGTGGCTGTACATTCTTGAATATCGAACCGTAGGTTGATTGCCAATTTGACCTCGGCCTGATAAATCTCCCGAAGGAAACTGCTGCTCACAGAGATATTCCAGACCACGCCCGACGGTCGTGGCGTAAGGACCTTCATCGACGTGCGTGTGGCCTGCACCTAGAAACGCAAGCAACGCTAGGCCTGTCATGGCCGTGTCTGCAAACTTTCCAGTGTCTCCACGATAGACCGTATCGACCTTCGGTGAGTCGCTAGCAAGACCTGCACCAAAGGTTTGGGCGTTCCACGATCCATCGGGCGATTGCGATTTGGCCAAGAACTCCAAAGCTTTGCGAACCGCTTCTTCCGTGTTGGCATCCCCACCGTTTTGAATCGCATAAGCGAGACGATCGGGCGCAAGCCGAAGTCGATAAACTTCAGGGACTTGCGCATACGAGCGAGTCGGCTTCGGGGGTGGGACTTCGATCGGTACGATAGGAGCGTTGGATTTAGCATCAGGATGATCCTTGACCATCAACGATGGGTCGATCGGTAAATCGCTTTGAATTGTGTCTTGCGAGTGAGTCTCATGGCTAGGCTTTTCGTCGAGTTGCGCAAGTTGACGCAGTTGGTCATCTGAAAGTTGCTCTTCGTAGTCCAGCTTGGGGAGCTCCAGTTCAGGGATCTGCATATCGACCATCGAGTCCGTCGGTAGCTCCATCGAACGATTCCAAAGAGGCGTCTCTTCGAAGGTCGATGGCTGCAGGTCCCCTTGAAGACTCGGGGGATCGGGGGCTGAGTCCACAGGAGTCCAGGCAACCATCACCGGGGGTGTTGGCAATGGCGATGCTATGGGAGAGTTCGAGTTTCCTGTGCCGCTTCCTTGGGTGCCGTAAGGGATCCTGGTTCCATAGGCATAGAGCAAGAGCCAAATGTGGGCCAGAAATGCGATCGCAATGCACTTGGTAAGGAGCTTGGATTGTCCCCATCGCGTCCAGGATAAGACCAGCAGCCCGATGGCGACGGCTGCAAGGAAGCAGCCTAGAAAGATTGCCCAAGCCCGATTCGAGACAGGATTTCCGATCGCGGCTAGCTGGAGCGATGACCAGAGGTTCATGACTGGCGTTACCGTGCTCGTGTCCCTGGCATGACGGAAGCCGTTGTCGCCCATCGGATGTCTTGGACACCCGAACGGCTGATCGCCTCCATGACCTGGCTAGCTTGACCGACAGGGACTCCCGTATCGGGTCTGAATCGGACTTGAAGATCCGGGTAGTTTCGAACCAAAGGCTCAAGCGATGCGGTGAGTTGATCGCTTGTTAAACGTCTGCCTTCGAATTCGATCGTTCCATCGGAGTAGAGGTTAACGATCTTGGCACCCGGACGATCCATCATCGTTTCGGGCGAAGTCGACTTGGGAAGCTTCAATGAGATTTGGTGTTCTGACTCGGTAAATCGAGTTCCGACCATGAAGAAGATGATCAGCAGAAAGAGCACATCGATCATGCTCGTTAGATTGATGCCAGGGAGTTCTTCGTTCTGGGATGTTTTCAGAGGCATGGAATCGTTCCCCTGACCTTAAGCGGCTTTTTTGGAGCGGCGGGTTCGGGTCCCTTCGTTTTCCTGCAAGCCCTCGGAGCTGATCACATCGACGAGCCGTTGGGCATGCGTATCCATCTCGACAATCAGGCTATCGATGCGAGCCACGAAGTAGATGTAGAGCGCATAAGCAGGGATAGCGACGAGCAAGCCGGCGGCAGTTGTTAGCAAAGCTTGGCTGATCCCTCCGGCGAGCAGTTCTGGTCTTCCCATCGCTTGGGAATTCGAAATGTCATTGAACGACTGGATCATGCCCAGAACCGTTCCGAGGAGTCCAAGCAAGGGTGATAGATTGCTGATAGCAAGGATCGCCCTCATGTTCCGCCGCAGGTAATTGCACTCGCGTTCGCCGGTATCAAGGACTGCTTGCTCGACTTCCACGGCCGGTCGGCCATAACGGCGCAAGGCGGCAAGCATGATCTTGGCCATCGGGCTGCCGCTTTTCTCGCACAGTTCGATCGCTTCATCGCGATCGATGTGTTGTTGCTGCAATTGCTCGATGATTCGATTGACAAACGGCTTGGATACCACGCGGGATCTGCGAAGCGCGATCCAGCGTTCAAAGGCAAACACAGTTAAACCAAACGAGCACAAAGCGATCGGATACATCATCCAACCGCCATCGTGAAAGACTTGCAAAAGATTCCGCGTTGGGATTTTTCCGGAGTTCGTTTCGGCTACAACTGTCGCAGGATTGGTGCCGGTGTTATAAGTGACATTCGATCCTGGAGCGGGTAGAGCTGCAATGCGAGGATCGTTCTGAGCGATATTTTGTGTCGGACGAACCGTATTGGGGTTTGTCGGGGGTTGGTTGTAGGTATTTGCCGCAGTTGGACTCGATGGATAGTTGTTTTGGATCTGCGGTGGATTGGGGTTCCAGCGATTGGTTTGTGCCAAAGCCACCGAGTTGCAAGCGCAGAGTATCAGCGTCAGGCAACCGAAGGTAGCTTGGAGAGATTTCGAGACTCGTCTGGACGAGGGGATCATCGCGGTTGCTTGGGCGTCTGTTTCTGGGTCGAACGCAACGAATTACCCGCGTTTGGTTCCGAACCCGAAGCGACTGTGCTACCGTAGGCTTGTTGGCAAATAGCCAACTGGCGTTGGGCCAATGAGGACCACGGAGAGTCTGCTCCGAGTTTGGCGACTTGTTCGTAAGCTGCGATGGCGTCGGGAAAGTTGCGTTGCATCAAGTGCGATTCGGCGATCGTCCACCAAACCTTCGTCTGCAGCGGGGCAGCGGGTGGTGGTTGGGTTGCCAAAACGGATGCTAGCAATTGCCTTGCTTCTTCGAACTTAGCGTCGTTGACCAAACAACGTGCAAGGACATAATCGACCTGCGAAGATACCTTGCATTCGGGAAAATGCGTACGAATCTTCCAAACATCAGATTCGGCATCTTTCCATTTTCCCAAAACCATCGCGACTTCGGCTTTTCGAAGCAGGTACTTTTCTAACCAGCTCGGAGGGGGTGTTTGGGCAAGCTTTTCCTCGGCGATAATCTGTAACGATTCGGTGGAGTCTTGGGCATCCGACCAGCGTTGGAGTTGAACGCAGCACTCGAGTCGCATCATGCTCGATTCGATGATGGCTTCTTGGGAATCGCTTGCATGATGGGGGAGCTGATCTAGTAAGACGAGGGTTTCGAGCCATCGACCCGATGCGAAAGCAAGTTGGGTTTCTAGGGTAAGCACCCAGGCGATGCGTTGCGCGAGTTTACTCGAGTAATGAGCAACCTCTTGCTTAGGAGTCGAATGCATCCAAGCCTTCGCACTGCACATCCAATGCGAGCAGGAGTTTGCGAGTTCTTCGCAGTTTTGAGTCGATGGTTCGGATGCGATTCGATGTCGCTTGGCGATCAGGTCGAAATAGCCAGCTTCGAGAGCCAGCGGCGAGCCGCTAGTAAGCCTTGCGACTTGCTCGAAGCCTTGGCTAGCCAGCATATACTCTTTGTCGGCAAGGGCTTCGTTGGCACTCCGGTAAAGTGCGATCGGGTCGGCCAGCGTAGGACTGGGCGCTGAGGTTTGAGCGATCAAACCGCTTGGTTGTGCCATCCAAAGGGTCATCAGCCCCAAAGTAAGCAATCCATGGGAGCGGCGATTTATAAAGGAGTTTCCTTGGAATGCATCGTTTGAAAAAATGGTCACAAAAGCGACTCCCTTTTAGGATTCCGGTTCCTACCACCGAAGTTCTGAACCCGTAAGGTTTGTTTCGACCGTTCTGGGGCAAGCTACTAAGACAAACCCTGAGGAAGATATTCTCGCAGAAGCACTGATGCTAGCATTCCGAAGTCCACTTGCAGGTTGTCCGACTGCTCAAAAAGGCGGTCTTGAGGTAACATGTTTTCGTTTTCAATTCCGATCGACTCAGCCATTGGCTGCTTGCATAAGGAAACTACAACGATGAGAAAAACGAGATTTTTTCTTGCCAGGAGCCTCCGTCCTCTGGCTTGTGCGGCGACGGTGCACGCTTTTTTAGTCATGGGAGGCTCATCGCATCTTTTGGCTCAGACATCAACAACCAATTCACCAGCGAATCCTGCAACTGGAAAGACAATGAATCAAGACAATCCGTTTTTCGAGGCTAGCAAACT
>JAJTFC010000006.1 GCA_021298315.1 Planctomycetaceae bacterium | reverse complement strand
GTAGCTCCCCTCTGCCCGATCTTGCGACTTAAGCTTGAGTGAGTTCCTGAGCATTGCACCAAATCGATATCGATCCATTTGAGCTTTGCTTGCCAGATGCTCGAAAAGCTCGACGTCTTGTTGGCCATAGCAATAAGCCTTGAGCCTAATCGATGCAACTGGCCCAGGTATCTGCATACCGTCGGTGGGGTAAAACAGCGATAGTTCATCTGCCTTTTTCCACGACTCAGCCGTGCCGATGGTTTGCCATGGCAAAACTCCATCGGCGCCACAACTCCACGCATCCCAACTCCACGCCACCGCTGTTGCGTTGCTTTTACCGATCGGATTGTTGCTTCCGTAAACAACCACTTCTTGGCCGAATCGGAATTTGCGATCGAGCACCAGCGATTCGTACTCCTTGTAGGCTCCATTTGCGACCACGTTGAATTTGAGCATTTCGTCGAGCGTGTCGCGTTGCCACTGGGGTCTGGAAATGTCTGCCCGAAAAACCATTTTGGGCAAATCGATCCCATTGAGTCGATCAATACCTATCGTTCCCGAAAGCTTTCGTGCTGCTTGAGATTCTTTGAGTCCATCGAAATAAGCTAGACCAAAATAACGAAGTGCGATGTAGTCTTGGAAGTTCGCCGGTTCGTCTAACAGCCACGGCGAAGATCCTCTCGACCAACCTCTGGATTTGAAATTATTCTTGTTGTTTAGATAGATATGAAACCGAGTTTGCATCCAACCTCTCTGGGCCAAGTGGTCAAAACTCTGAGTGACGGATGAAACCCAAGCTTGGCGATACTCTTTGGTGAAGGCTTGATCAGCCCAGTAACTTCCGTTGTAGTTTGGTTCGATTGCAAGAGGCCAATTCTCGTGCATCGCAAGATAGAAACATTCGATCGGTACGCTTCCTCTAGGCAGATCCGCAAACGCTTCACCTGTAAAAAGTTTTCCAAAACGTTGATCGAACGCCCTCCAATCGAACACGCCATTTTTCCACTCTGGAGCACAACCCTCTGCCACCTTCCCGCTTTGTCCATAAGGGACTCGATTCACCACCGTCCGATGGCGATGGGCTAATCGATAGTAATCGATATCATTCGCGGGCAAAGCGTAACAGTTCATCTCCGGCAAAAAACTCAGGGTCTTTGGAATGACAACATCGTGGACTCGGATAGACACCGCAAGTTCAATCGATTGACCTCCCTGCTCGACAATGAGCTTGGCCTCGTGGTTCCCCGCCGGAAATTCCGGGGGAATATAGGTTTCGATAAGCCAATTCGAAGCATTATTCCCATCGCTGGTTTGAGCAGTAACACGAGGGAATTGACCGTCGGTGGACATCGGAATTAATGGATCGGGGATCGATTGATCGCCGCTTGGAACCTCTCTATAGGTGTAGAATTCCACACGGGAGGACTTGAGCGACTGGGCAACATTCGGGGCAGTCTCCCAGACCCAACTCAGCTTAGCCGACATCGGTTGCTTGGAAACCAGTTGAAAGCCTGCCCAAGCCCCTCGGGCCATATCGATCGTAACTCTTCGGTTTTTTGCATCGAAGAGGTGATTTGCTCGGAGGTAAGTCTTTCGCTGCGATGGAATCAGAGCGTTACTCTTCGAGATATAGATGTCCAATGGATCGATCACGCTCCAGTTGGTACCTGCACCATCAAGCGTTCCATCCCAAAGAGCCTCCTTCGAGACCGAGGTCGTGCTCGCTGCGATCGGTTCGAGCGCAAGGGGCTTGTCGTCGCTCAATAGAACCGGGACTCTAATGCTCGATTCCTCGCCTAGCTTCCCATCGAGGCGTATCGCGTAGACACTAATTTTCGCTTCTTTGGATCCCTCGGATACCAAGCCTGCTTTCTTGTCCAATAGCCGATCCAGAGGCATGGTGAATCGATGGTCCAGATGACTTCGAATCGATGGAACCCAAAATGGATCGATCCACTGACCATCCAATTTGGCTCGGAAACCGATCAGTCGCTTCGCTTCCTCCTGGGCGATCTTCCAAGTCAACCGAGCTCGAGGATCGAGCTTGTCGGGTGGGACATAACTGAGCGTTTCAACCGCAACTGGCTTGTCGGCTTGAGCGAAATTCGCTTCCGCCCCGTACTTGACCAGGATGTAAGGAGCACTGGACTTGTTCGAGTCTTTACTCGCTACAAATCGGTTGGGGAAGATCTCCTGTTTGAACTCTTCACCTTTGCGAGTCCAAGTACTCCCGGTGTCATCCATCAAAAGAATGCCATAACTGAGTCCATGAACTCTCGCCAATAAAATCTCAGGAGGAATGTCTAACTCGACCCAACCCTTGGCATCGGCCGGCTTGGCATCGACGGATGCATAGAGCGTATTGCCTTGCCCGATACTTACTGCCGTTACATCCGAGTCGTACCAACGCTCGGTTGGGTAAACTCGATGGGTGAAGGTCGATGCACCCTTAACGACTTGATAGCCCGATCCGTTCCCTTCAATCCAGTCGGCGCTAAGGGTGCTTAAGGTCACCCGCTCGATAGGCCGATCCCCTTCCACCTTGAGCATCAGTTTCGCTTGCTGGATGTTTTTTCCCTTCAATGCTTCCGGCTGAAAATCGATGATCGAAAGCTCGATGATCGACTTGAGCTTTAATCTAGGTGCAGCTCCGTTGGATCCACTTTGCTCACTTGGGTAATTCGATAGCCATGTGTCTCTAGCGATATCGACTCTTACCCAGCCCTCAGAGGATGTTTGTGCCAATGCACAAGGCTGGCTTATCCATAGGCCTAGGGCAGTTAGCAAGCTAAGTACGAACCAATACGATCTTGATGCTTTCATGGGATGCCTCTTGGGCCAGCGATCAAAGTTTAAGCAGTTATTTGGCTTGTTTGGGAGTTTTGCCACTTTTGGTGGTTCGTTTCGAACCAGTTGCAAGAGGCGTTTGCTCCGGAGTGCGAATCCTTTCCCACTGCGCAAGAGCCTCGCCAGTATAGCTTGGAAATTTCCCAGGATGCTTGCCTTGTTGATTGGATGTAAGGGCATAGTTGATCAGATCGAGCGGGCTTCCCGCAAAAACCAACTCGCCTCCATGTCGTCCCGCCTCGGGTCCCAGATCGATCACCCAATCGACGTTTCTAATGACTTCCAAGTTGTGCTCGATGATGATCACCGTGTTTCCCTGATCGACCAATCGATTCAGCACATTCATCAGTTTGTTGATGTCGTCAAAATGTAAACCTGTCGTAGGTTCATCGAGCAAGAAAAGAGTTTTTCCAGTTGTGGGCCTTACCAATTCCGCAGCGAGCTTGACCCGCTGCGCTTCGCCCCCGGAAAGGGTTGGAGCGCTTTGTCCGAGTTTGACGTAACTGAGCCCCACATCACACATCATCTTAAGCATTCTTGCGATCTTCGTGTGATCTTGGAATAGTTCTAAGGCTTCTGCGGTGGTCGATTCCAAGATGTCATTGATGTTTCGACCATTGAACTTGATGGCCAATACGCGTTCCTGATATCGCTTGCCTTGGCAAGCTTCGCACTCGATCCAAACATCGGGCAGAAAATGCATTTCGATGCGTCTTTTTCCAACACCATCGCAGCCCGTGCAGCGTCCGGGCCCTGCATTGAAACTGAAAAAACTCGAATGGAATACGTCAGAGTGCGGTAGCTGCGCATAGAACTGACGGATCAGATCAAATACTCCGGTGTAAGTCGCCGGTGTACTCGAGGGGCTATTCCCAAGCGGCGACTGATCGACCTGCATGATCTTGTTGAGCTGGTTGGCCCCCTCGATCATCCCGTGGGACCCAGGTACCAAATTCGAACGATGGAATTGCTTCGACAACGCCGGATACAGGATACCCTGAACCAACGAGCTTTTGCCACTACCGCTCGGGCCCGTGACGGCAATCATATGCTCAAGAGGGAAAGCCACATCAATGCTCTTGAGAGTGTTGTGCGATGCTCGACGGATCGTGAGCCACTTGCAATTCCGCTTTTCCTTGGATGTCTCCGGATCGATAATCGGCTTGCGCGTATTTTCAATTTGAATCGACTTAGTGCCCTTAAGATACGGACCAGTGATCGAATCAGGGTTCTGGATAATCTCCTCTAAGGTACCTTGGGCAACGATCCGACCACCCTGAGGGCCGGCCCCTGGTCCAAAATCCCGAATCGCATCGGAACTTCGAATCACATCCCGATCATGCTCGACGACCAGCAACGTGTTGCCCAAGTCTCGCAGGTTGTGCATGGCGCGAATCAGCTTGTCGTTGTCCCTCGGGTGCAAGCCAATCGTCGGTTCATCCAAAACGTACAGCACCCCGCATAGACCTGTACCGAGTTGACTTGCCAAGCGGATGCGCTGAGACTCGCCCCCCGATAGCGTGTTTGCTGTTCGACCTAACGTCAGATAATCCAATCCGACATCGACCAAGAACTGCAAGCGTTGAATGATTTCACGTAGCAGTTCGCCTCCGACTTGAACCTCATGCTTCGATAAATCGATCGTGCGAATCCAAGGTAGCAGTTCATCGAGCGACATGAGCATGAGCTCTCCGAGCCTACGTCCAAACCAACGCATGTGAGCTGCCTGAGGATTGATCTTGGACCCCCCGCACATTCGGCAAGGCACATCGGCCAGATGCTCTTGGATCCGGTTTCGAATGTCACTGCGGATTCTTGAGAAATATTCAAGCGTCGGAATAATCCCTTCGAATCGAAATTCAAACCACGGATCTTTCGAATCCGAAACTTCGGATACGTCCGTGCGATATACAGGAATTAGCACATCGGCCGCACCATGAAAAAAAGTGTGCAACTGCCTATCGCTCCATTGACCAAATGGCTCTTGGACCGGCAAATCCAGTTGTCTTCCCATGGCTTTGAAAAGCGCCTTCGCCATGGGGTTGTCTCCAGGTTGCCATAGGAGCAAGCCACCATCGAGGAGACTCGAGCCTCGATCGATAAACTGCATCGGATCGGTCCCCTTTTGTGTCCCTAGGCCTGTGCAAGCCTCGCACCATCCCACTGATGAATTGAACGAGAAGGAGTGCGGTGTCAGGGCCTCAAAGGAAATGCCGCAAGCATGGCACGCAGAGTGAAGCGAGTAAGTCTCGATCTTCCATCGGGCCTCGGGCCGAGAATCATCGACGAAGGCAAGCTGTGCGATACCCAAGCCAAGCCCTAGCGCCGTCGAAGCGCTGTCAGCCAGTCGCTTGCGATCGACTTGGTCGAATTGGATTCGATCCACGACCACTTGGAGTTGTTGCACTTGCTTCGACGAAATTTTCAACTGATCATCGATCTGCTGGGTCTTGCCGTTGATCCGAATTCGCGTATAGCCCATCCGCAAGAGATCTTGCAAAAATGTCTCTAGGGTTTGGTTCGCATGGGGTGCCACGGGAGCAAGGATCATGCAACGTTGGGGCAAGCTGGCGTTTTGAACCGCTTCGGATTTCTTTTGCATCCATCGATCGAGGATTTGGTCGATCGTCTGAGCTTCAACGGGTGCATCGCATTGGGTGCAGTGCTGTTTACCCATCCTGGCATAGAGAACTCGGAAATAGTCGTAGATCTCCGTGACCGTGCCGACCGTCGAGCGAGGTGTGTGTGAAAGACCTTTTTGCTCGATGGCGATCGCGGGGGCTAATCCGTCTATACGCTCGACAGGCGGTTTGGGCATTTGGCCAACGAACTGACGAACATAGGGACTGAGGCTCTCGACGAATCGCCGTTGACCTTCCGCATAGATAGTTTCCATCGCAAGCGATGTTTTGCCACTACCGCTATGTCCGCAAAAAACCGTCATGGCCTGCTTGGGAATCGTCGCATCGATATTCTTGAGATTGTGTTGGCTGGCCCCGACAACACAGATATCCTGCAACGCGGGACTCGTGAGTTGGGAACTCTCAGTCGAAACTTTCTCTAGTTTCGATTTCTTGCTCGCCGCAGCCCGCCCCTTTTTGCTCGATGGCTTGGAGCTGTGCGTGCTCAGATGCTGCTTCAATGCGACCCCGGTATACGAAGTCGGAACCTCCGCGACTTGCTCAGGTGTTCCGAAGCATAGAACCGTTCCACCCCCAGCACCACCTTCGGGCCCCAAATCGATCACCCAGTCGGCCGATTGGATCAGATCCAGGTTGTGCTCGACAACCACCACCGTATTCCCTTTATCAACCAAGTTGTGGAGGACTTGGAGCAGCAAATCAATGTCATGAAAGTGCAGGCCGGTGGTCGGTTCATCAAGCACATACATCGTAGAGCCCGTCCCGCGTTTGCTCAGTTCGCGAGAAAGCTTGATTCGCTGAGCTTCGCCCCCCGAGAGGCTCGGTGAGGGTTGACCTAGTTTGATGTAATCGAGCCCTACATCGGCAAGGGTTTTAAGCTTGCTGATAATCTTTGGGAAAGCATCGAAATGCTCGATGGCTTGTTGGACATCCAAATCTAGGCAGTCGGCAATCGACTTGCCCTTGAAAAGAACCTGCAGTGTCGATCTTGCGTACCTTTTACCTTCGCAAACCGGACAGGGTACCCAGATGTCGGCAAGAAACTCCATATCCAACCGCAAAGCACCGTGCCCTTCGCACCGTGAACATCTTCCCAATTCGGTATTGAAACTGAAGGTTCCCGGTGCAAACCCACGGCGCTTGCTCTCGGGCAATTCCGTAAAAAGATCCCGGATTTCGTCAAAGAGCTTGATGTAAGTCGCCGGGTTGCTCCGAGGAGTTCGGCCGATCGGAGATTGATCGATCTCAATGAGTTTGTCTAAGTGTTCGATACCGACGATCTTGCTGTGCTGACCAGGGGTATCTTCGGCTCCATTAAGAACGTTCCGTAATGCCGGTGAAAGAATGTCGGTGACCAATGAGCTTTTGCCAGAACCGCTTACTCCGGTCACGGCGATCAAGCGACCGAGTGGGAAATCGACATCGATGCCGCGCAGGTTGTTGTGCTTGGCCCCAAGGACTCGAAGTGTCTTGCCTGAACCGCTCCGCCGGGCCTCTGGCCGGCGGATCACGCGCCGACGACTTAGGAACTCACCCGTTAGACTCTGAGGATTGTCCGAGATTTCATCGACCGTTCCAGTCGCGATCAATTCACCACCTTTGACTCCCGGACCTGGTCCAAAATCGACCAGAATATCCGACGCCCGCATGGTGTCTTCATCGTGCTCGACGACGATCAAACTATTGCCGATGTCACGGAGTTTCCTAAGCGAACGCAAAAGCTTTTCGTTATCCCTCGCATGCAGCCCGATCGAAGGCTCATCCAATACATAAAGCACCCCGGTCAGGCCCGCTCCGATTTGACTTGCTAAACGAATGCGTTGCGATTCACCCCCAGAAAGAGTCGGAGCAGACCTGTCGAGCGAGAGATATCCAAGCCCCACATCCTGGAGGAATCCAAGTCGATTGCGAACCTCTTTGAGTGCCTCAGTGGCAATGATCTGCTGGGTAGCTGTCAGCTCGATGCTTGAAAAAAAAGCCACCGCTTGCTCGATCGACATCGATGAACACTGGCCGATCGAACGCCATGCATCTTTGTCGTCAAACTCCTTTGAGAGAGTTTTGATTTTGATCGATCGAGCTTGGCCGTTTAGCCGTTGGCCATTGCAAGACGGACAAGTCGTCACTTGCAAAAATCGTTGGTAACGAGATCGGATTGATTCGCTGGAAGTATTGCGATAGATGTACATCAAATCGTTAGCAATGCCTTGATAGACCCTGTCGCCTATCGAGGGCTGACTGACATACGTTTGATTTCTGCCGTCTCCAAAAAGGATCAACTTGCGAATCGCCGGTTGGATATCACTCCAAGGGGTTTTGAGGATGTCTTTTTTGACCTTGTAGCTTACTCGGATTCCTTGGCAAAAACTCGACAATGCCCGCTTGAGCCAAAGCGGCATCGCATCCCAAGTTCCCAGGAGTTCGATCAAGCCAGTGGCGATGGTAAGATCCGGGTTTTTGATCAAGGACTCTTCGTTAAAAAAAGTCGCTACACCGAGTCCCTCGCAATCGGGGCAAGCTCCTTGCGGGGAGTTGAAACTCAGGAGCTGCGGTGTTGGATTTGGATAAGAACTACCACACTTCGAACAGGCATAGAGCTCCGAGTAGATCACATCGTTGGCCGAATCGCATCCCCATTCGGCATCTGTCCCTCGAGCGGATTTACCCAACGGGATCGTTCGGGTCAGGATCATGGATCCTTCTCCGAGTTTAATCGCTTTATCGATCGACTCGATCATCACATCGAGCTTGGGAGACTCGAACAAATCAGGACGGATCTCAATGCGATCGACCACCACATCGATATTGTGTTTGTACAATCTGTCGAGATCCGGGGGTGAGCTCAGCAAGTAGAGATTGTCATCGGCTCGAACGCGATTGAATCCCATTCGACGAAGGTGTGCAAATAAGTCTTTGTGCGATCCTTTTTGGTTGCGGATCAATGGAGCAAGGATCGCAAACCATTGCGACTCTGCAGCCGATTTGGATTTTATAGGCAGCAACCTCCGGATCTTATCGATCATCTGATCGCGGGTTTGTTGGGTGATCGGCACGGCGCACGAAGGGCAATAACCCGTACCGCATCTGGCAAAGAGAACCCGCAAAAAATCGCTCAGTTCCGTGATCGTTCCGACTGTCGATCGCGGATTGTACCCAGTCGACTTTTGGCTGATCGAGATCGCCGGTGCTAGGCCCGAAAGCAGATCCACATCGGGCTTGGGCATCTGGCCTACGAACTGCCGGGCATAGGTCGAAAGGCTTTCGAGGTAGCGCCGCTGGCCTTCGGCAAACAGGGTATCAAACGCAAGGGAACTCTTTCCGCTTCCGCTGACACCCGTAAAACAGATCAATTGGTTTCGGGGCAACTGAACATTAATGTTCCTGAGGTTGTGCTCTCTGGCCCCGCGAACGACGATCGGAAGGCTTGCCGAATGCGGATCGTTGCGCTTTGTCTTGGGGCCCTTCTTGATCACAGACGCTATGCTCCTTGCCGGCAAACGGAGCTGTTTGCCTTAAGCGAAATTTCCACTCAAGAGAAATTAGTGGATTCCTGCACCTGCTAAGTATCGCTCGGCATCAAGGGCCGCCATGCAACCGGTTCCCGCCGATGTGATGGCTTGACGATAGTAGTCGTCGGCGACATCCCCTGCAGCAAAAACACCTTCGACACTGGTGATGGTGCGGTAAGGTTGCTTCCAAGCGATATAGCCATTTTCTCGCGTTTCGACTTGGCCACCGAGGAACTTGGTGTTGGGGGTGTGGCCGATGGCAAGGAACATGCCGGTGGCCTCTAGAATACTCGTTTGGTTGCTTTGAAGGTTCCGGATGCGAACACCGGTAACACCCACTCGAGGATCATCTGCTCCGAGGACTTCGTCGACGACCGAGAATTTCACCAGCTCGATCTTTGGATTGGCCAAGGCTCGCTCCTGCATGATCTTGCTGGCACGCATTTCACCCCGGCGAAGGAGCATGTAGACCTTCGATGCGTACTTGGTCAGATAGCTTGCTTCTTCGACGGCCGAATCACCGCCGCCGACGACGACTAGAGGTTTGTCACGGAAACGAGGCAGCGCTCCATCGCACACCGCACAAGCGCTGACGCCTCGGTTACGGTAAGTCTCTTCGCTGGGTAGTCCCAAGTAATTGGCGCTTGCTCCTGTGGCGATGATAACCGTGTGGGTTTTGAAAGTTCCGTTCTCGCTGGAATTCAAAACCAGCGGTGGTTTCGAAAAATCGACGCTGACGATGTCATCGGTGATCACGCGTGTGCCGAAGTTGGTGGCTTGCTGTCGCATCAGTTCCATGAGTTCTGGTCCGGTCACTGCGTGGGGATGTTCCTCGACCGGAGGGAACATGTACTGACGACTCGGATCGATCGCCGAGTCGATGAACTCTTTGAGTTTGCCCGATGGAAAGCCGGCGTAGTTTTCGACCTCGGTGGTTTGGGCCAACTGCCCCATCGGAAAGCGACCCATGACCCGATTCTCTTCGGTCATGGCACCCTCGAAAAGCAGAGGTCTCAGGTTAGCTCGTGCGGCGTAGATAGCGGCCGACCAACCAGCAGGTCCACTACCGATGATGATGCAGTTTTCGACGTCGCTCATAAGGGGGTTCTTTCAGATCGTATTGGAAACTCGAAGACCTTTACCGAGGCGTAAATTGCCCTGCGGTCATCTAAATTTTTACCACAGTTTCAGCAATTCCACCAGGACGAGTATCTCTCACGGAATCCGCTATCTGACATCGGTTTTTGCTTCGATCCTTTCTCAAGCGAGTCACTTGCACAATTCTCGAAGCCTCAAGCCATTTCGGGCTGGGGCATCGGTTTTTGTTAGGTGCTACTTGCGTAGGGAGGAAAACGATGGTTTTGAAAACTTGGATAGGACGACTGCAAATAAGCTGTCTGGCGATGACGGCGAGTGTGATGAGCCCAATGGCACATTCGCAAGCGGGGATCATCCTTAACCTTGAGGTAACGGCGTTAGGCCAGGTGCTAAGCGCTGGCGGCCCGTTGTCGGCATTGTATCAACACACCGATACAAAGCATGCCAAGAGGGACGAATTCCTGACCACCCAGGATGATCATACAGGGACAGATAGTGGCGGAGCCACCGGTGGTGGCAACGGTACGGGCGGTGGCAATGGCGGTGGCAATGGCGGTGGAGGCAATGGCAGCATCTTAGGGAATGGCATCATCGCGGCGTTCAATGGGGACGCTGCAAGCCCTGGAAACCCAGAAGCGATCTTTAACGGATCGACACCGGCCAAAACGCATACGATCCGACTGGGGGATATACCACTGACGACCGACGGCAAGTATCGGGTATTTCTTTTTGATGCCAACCAGAATCAGTCGGAGAATGACGATCACGTCGACATCCAATGGATCCAGCTATTTACCTCGACGACAACACCTCCCTTGATAGATATATCGCAATTGACGGGTCAAACCTTGGTTTATGATTCGCTTGCCTATGACAACATTGAGTACATACGTATCGATGGGAACACGGGTACTGGTGGAGCGGACATGTACTTCTACGTGCCGAATGCCTTGTTCACAAACCAGGGTTCCACGGACACGAGTTACATCTATCTGTACTTCGGATATACGAACTTTAACGATGGAGCGGATACTTGGATGCTCGATAAGGACTTCACGTACACCAATCCAGAGTTGGTTCCTGAACCGATATCCATGGCTTTGTGGGCCACCGGTGGAGCCCTTGGGCTTGTTTACCGAACGCGTCGCAAACGCGCCAAAGCAAGTGGTTTGTTGATTTAGTCCGCCCCAGAGGCGACTCCCAAGCATGCAGCGGCCTGGGGAATCGAGTAGACTGGTGTGGGTTTGATGACCCATCGCATTCTCTCCTTTCCCGGGCCGCTGCTGTTATGTTATCTAGATACTTCATGCTTGCTGTAGCACTTTGTTCGAACTTGCTACTTGGTTCGATCCACCTGAGTGCAGCACCTCCAAACATCGTCTTTATCCTCGCAGATGATCTTGGGTACACCGATCTTGCTTGCTACGGTAGTCGTTATTACGAAACACCGAACATCGATCGATTGGCCCAACAAGGAATCCGGTTTCTCAACCATCACCATTGCCAAAACTGCACCCCGACTCGCGCGGCGATCCTCGGGGGCCAGCATCCTGCTCGAACAGGTATCTACACCGTCGGAGGCATCGATCGATTCGATTGGACTAAACGTCCACTCAGGCCCGTCGATAACCTCACCCAACTGCCACTGGATCGTGACACGATTGCACAGCAACTGAAAAAAGCTGGATACGCAACAGCGATGTTCGGCAAGTGGCACATCGGAGACTCGGGGAAATACCATCCAAGCCAGCGGGGATTTGACCAAGCGATCGTCAGTGCAGGAAAACATTTTGATTTTGAAACCAATCCAAAGGTTCACTACCCCGAAGGCCAATATTTGGCCGATTTCCTCACGGATCGAGCCGTCGAGTTTATCGATCAGCACCGAAAGCAACCCTTCTTTTTATACCTACCACACTTTGGTGTTCACGGTCCTCACCAAGCCAAACCGGAACTGATCGCTCGCTTCAAAAAGAAAGAGGGTGTCGCTGATTCCGATGGCCAAGGACACAACAGTCCAACCTACGCAGCCATGATCGCGTCGGTCGATGAGAGCGTTGGTCGAATCCTAGACACGCTCGATCGGCTCAAACTCGTCGATCAAACCATCGTGATCTTTGCCTCGGACAACGGAGGTGTCGGTGGGTATGTCCGCGAAGGGATCAAGAAGTCCGGCGGCATTACCGACAATGCTCCCCTACGCAGCGGCAAAGGGAGTCTTTACGAAGGAGGCACTCGTGTTCCATTGATCGTCCGCTGGCCCGACCATATCCGACCGGGAACAAGTTGCAATGTTCCTACCATCCATGTCGATCTGTACGCAACACTTTTGGAGCTAGGCTCAGCGTCAAAGCCCAATCAGGTCCTCGATGGCCAAAGCATCTTGCCACTGATGCTCGATCAACAAGGGTTCACGCGGGAGGCGATCTATCAACACTTTCCAGGATATCTCGGGGCGGGTGTCGATGCATGGCGAACCACACCCGTTAGCACCATTTGCATGGGGAATTGGAAGCTTATGGAATTCCTCGAAGATGGTCGACTCGAGCTCTACGATCTGGACGCAGACATCGGCGAATCCAAGAATCTAGCGCAGTCCAATCCAGCAAAAGCAAAGGAGCTTTACCAACGACTTGTCGCATGGCGCAAAGAGATCCATGCTCCCATGCCAACCCTCAATGACGGAACCAATCTACCCAAAATCAAAAAACAAAAGGATGAGCCATGACACGATCGCTGAGTCGACGCACTTTTCAAAGCACGCTCGTTGCTGGTGGTGTTCTTGCGGGATTGAAAAACGCTAGCGGTGTCATCGAGACTCGAAAGTACCGAGTCGGAATCATCGGAGCAACGGGCCGAGGGGATTATGGGCACGCGGTCGATGCCCCTTTTACGAAATTGCCCAACGTCGAGGTCGTGGCACTTGCCGATGCGGATCCAAAGGGATTGGCCAAAGCGATCGAGCGGATCAAGCCGCAAAAGAGTTATGCTGATTATCAGGAGATGCTCAGCAAAGAGTCGCTCGATTTGGTGGCGATTTGTCCCCGCTGGATCGACCAGCATTCTGAGATGCTCATGGCTGCAGCGAAGGCCAATTGCCATGTTTATATGGAGAAGCCCTTTTGCCGAACGATGCTCGAGTGCGATCAAGTTCGCAAGGAGTTTGAGAACCGAAAGCTTAAACTTGCTATCGCCCATACGGCTCAATACTCACCGGTCCTGGATGTCGCACTGAAGTTGGTAGGTGATGGTGCGATCGGTCAAGTGCTCGAACTGCGTGGTCGTGGCAAAGAGGATCATCGGGGTGGGGCCGAAGACATGTGGGTCCTCGGTTCGCATGTCTTCGGTTTGATGCGATCTTTCGCCAAAAGCGATCCTCAGGCATGCGTGGCCCAGGTGACCCATCAGGGACGAGGGATTCGCAAGGAGCATGTGGTCGAAGGCAACGAGGGGTTGGGTTTGTTGGCAGGCGATCGTGTCCAGGCCACCTACTCGTTTGCCGATGGACTGATGGGTTACTTCGGATCGTGCAAAGGGATGGCTGCAAATCCGAGTCGATTTGCTCTGCAGGTTTTCGGTTCCAAGGGTGTATTGGAGATCGAAAGCGGCTATTTAGCAGCCGCGCATCTATTGCAAGATGGGAGTTGGTCACCTGGACGATCGGGTAAGAACTGGGAGCGAATCACATCGGCTGGGATCGGAAAAGACGAGCCGATCCAAGCCGGGAGTTACGAGGATGGCCATATTGCAGCGATCAAGGATTTGATGGCGGCTATTGAGGAGGATAGGGCACCGAAGTGTTCGCTGGTCGATGCAGTTGGGATTACTGAGATGATCCTCGGAGCTTTCGAGTCGCAACGGCTCGGGCAACCCGTGAGCCTTCCGTGCATGACACGCGAGCATCCGCTGAAGCTCTTGGCCTGAGGATTTCTCTAGAGTATCCGAGTTGCCGCAATATGAAATTGTTGATGATCTCTAATCCAGCCGCCGGCAAACGCCTTCGACACGGGCTCGAGCTCCCCAACTGGCTCACTTCCCAATCCCAACTCGTCGAGCATCGCCCCACAGAGTACCCAGGGCATGCCGAAAAGCTCGCTCTTGATGCTTGCCAACAAGGCTTCGATACGATCATCGCCGCCGGTGGCGATGGCACCATCCATGAAGTCCTAAACGGTATCATGGCAAGTCGCCAACAGAGTGTTCGCATGGGGGTGTTCCCTGTGGGCACAGCGAACGATTACGCCTATTCGCTGGCCCGGCGAGCACCTGCTACGGAACCTTTCGCTGAACCCTTCTCTCAACGTGTCGACATCGGTGCTATGGAGTGTTTGGGGCATCGCAGGTACTTTGCCAACGTCGCCGGTGTCGGTTTCCCGGGCCGAGTCGCCGAGCTTGCTCGAGGCATGAAGCGACTACCAGCTAGGTTGCGTTACACTATAGCGATCTTTCGCTGCATGGGTGCCTCCTACCGTACCGATCCGATCTCGCTCGATGATCAAGTGCCTACATCCTACCTGATGATCAGCGCCGCGATTGGCATGCGGGAAGGCAGCTATCCTCTGACTCCGAATGCTAAACTCGACGATGGCCTCTTCGACTTGCTCTTGGTCGGAGCCCTCCACCGACGCGATATCCTTCGCTATTTCCCACGAATTATCCGAGGCGACATTCCAACCACCGACCCGAGAATCCTTACCGATCGAAAAGCGAAAATCGTGTTGCGCAGCGCCAAGCCAATCCCTTTTCACCTCGATGGCGAAGATCCCTGGAGGAACTATCCCATGCCCAAGCAGATTTCCGAGTTTCGCTTGGAACTCGAAGTCATCCCCAGCGCCATCGCCATGCAGTTGCTGTAATTGCAGCTTTAGTAACAAGCATCGATGGCTGCCACGACGACCATGATCGCTCCGACGATCAGTTTGCCGGATGTTCCTAACAAACGTCCCAGAAGCGCCCCGGTTCCCACGTGCATCCCTTCTTCGACCGTCTTGCCTTTCCAAACCTCACCCAACCAAGCTCCGCAGAATGCACCACCGGCCCCTCCGGCCAATGCTCCAACGATCGGACCAATGATCGGAATAGGGATCGTGAAGATGGCACCCAGGATGCTTCCTACCATCGTCCCTGCGACGGCCATCGCCATCGCGCGGCGACTAGCACCACGTTTGCCGGCCATCGCAGCCCCGGCAACAAACTCGATGATCTCTCCTAAGACGGCCAGCACTAAGAGGATCCCAACCCCCATCCATCCGACTCCAGAAGTCAACGACTCAGGAAAAAAATAAGCGTAGATTGCCGTCGCCAATACGATCAGCCAATTACCCGGTAACGATAGCAGATTAGCGGACCAACTCAGCAAGTTGATGATGCAAAGCAGCACCAGCCAAACGATCCATAACCAAGCACTCCAGTCAAACCAAGCACCGAGTATCCCCATGATCGATTATGGCTCGATCCAACGACGAATCGGTTTGACCTTCCAAGCTTCATCAAAGAAGTCCGCTTGGACGATCTTGCCCGGCCAGCGTCCATTGGGCATTGTTGTCACATCGATCATCGCCCAATCGGGTAGCTTGGGTACCTGGCGAGCATTGTTCAGGTAATCGTACTCGCGGTAAGTGAAGCTGCTATTGAAGACCACATAATGATCAGGAGCAAGAGGGTTTGGATAGATCATCAAAGGGATATGACTTTGCGCATCGAGTTTGAGTTCTCCGAGTTCGATCGAAGCATCGTTCCATTGCAACGGTAGCTTAGCGATACCCGGAGTTTCAAGCACCTTGGCGATCGTCGGATTGCTCTTGGGGTCTCCCCATAGAATCAAATGATTGTTTTGGATATCCGCCGCAGTAAGTTCTTCAGACGATTTTATTCTTACATCGCCCCGCATCTGCCGATGCCACTGGACGACGGCATGCTCGAACTCGCTTTTTACCCACTGATCGATTTTGGAATTAAACCCACTGGCAGTAGGTCTGACGAATAGAAACGGGGCCATCAACGCGTCATCGATGGGGCCTTGGAGCATATGCTTTTTTAGCAACTGGGAAGTTGGTGGTTCGATGGGTGATACCAACTGCCAAAACCCCTCCTTGACTTCAAAGGTCGCTTTGAATGAACCATCGGATCTTAGGGATACATTGAAAGAGTCTTTGGACACGGCATGTTCCGGATCGCTGATTCGGACTTCGATAGCGTTATCTCCCACTAGGCTCGCATCGCGTTCGAGCGTGAATCGAGTGATTCCCCCATCGATCATGACCATGACTTGATCGGCTGTCTCGCCAATGGTTGGGTCTCCATAGGTAAACGCGGCGCGAATCGTCGATGGTTCATGATGATTTTCCAGGGCGTCTACCGTCACCCAAAAAGCCCGGTTGTATCGCAAAGTGGTTGTTGTAAAAACAATATCGTCCTCTCTCTTATGGGTGCGATGCGCAAGTTTTCCAGATGCCGGATCGAGGATACGGAGCCTGCGATCGATTTCTTTTTTCGCTTCCGGAGAGATCGAGTGAGCCGTCTTGGGCGCGACAAGGTGAGTCAGTTCGAAACGCTCGTCCTCGGGCAGTTCCCAGGCAGCTTTGGCCATGATATCGGCCGCTTGTTTTTGTTTGTCGATTTCTCCGCTATAAGCGATCGTTGGTACCGTCTTAAGATTGCGAACCCACAGGGGGCAATCGTGCATCGTCCAAAGCTTTTCCTCAAACCAATAAGGCTTGAGCGTCTCGGACTGGAAGATCTTCAAAAAATCTGGAGTCTCGGAAAAGCCTGCACCTGGAGTCGCAGCAAACCATCGATCCGGGTAGTGGACTGCCAAGTGCCATGCGGCAGCCCCACCCATCGAAAAACCGCGAATGGCTACCCGCTTGGGGTCGATCGGATACTGGCTCATCGCATGCTCAAGGGCTTCGAGCGTATCGACCTCACCTGCGAGTTTGTTCGCGTTGCAATAGCGACCAAAGGGGTGGATCATCAGCACCCCTTCATCGGGAATTGGATCGGGACTCTTCATTCGCGTCGAGAGAAACTGCAACTCGAGTCCTTTTTCACTTCGACCTCGGCACCAAACGTCGGCTCGTCCGCTGGCAGGTACATTCGATTGGAAGACCACACCGTAAGGTTGTACGGTTCCATCGAGTTTGGATCGAAACCCTCGAACGGTGATATATGGCGATTGGCTGATCCATGTCCAATCGCATGCGTTGGCTCGAATCCCTTCGCAGCGACGTTTCCCCTCTTCGATGAGCGACTTGGCCCGATCGAAGTCGGCTGGGTCGAAGAAGCCGTTTTCGCTTAGTGCAAGCGACACTGCTCGGTAGAAGATCTCTGCGTCGGGAAGCTGGCTTTGAATCCGAGGATCCTTCGACTGCGAGAGTTCATCGATCGACTTTTTTAGCGGTTCCAGAGCCTTGCTAAGCGATTCTCGAACCTCCGCAGGGACTTCGATCCCCAAAGGAGGGATAGGTCGAATGTTTTCGACTTGGTTGTCCGCCGGACCATCGCCAAGCAACCTGCAGGTGAGGGTTCCGAGCAAAGGCAGAACGAACAACAAATGCAGCGAGAGCCAACTACGATAAAGCATGTTTGGTGTGTCTGTACGAGATCTGGAGAAGCGGGTTTACCAAATATACTTGGTGGTCGTTTCGGGGATAGTAGACAAACGACGACCACGCAGATGCCGTATCCACGGCCTATAGGTGCTTACTTACGGAGCGTTCGAAGATAAAAATCGCAATATTCGTTGGGAAAGTGTTGGATTCCCTGGAGTTTTAAGGCATCCTTTCCTGTATGCTAGAGGAGTGCGGACCCGTTTGACTTCGCCGTTTAACTTCGGCAGTGGATATCCCATGTTCCTGAGATTGAGCCTGATAACCCATCGAATATTCCTGTGTGCCTTTTCCTGTGCTGCTTTTAGTCAGATTGGGATCGGACAAGTTGAGTCGACCAAGTTCTTTGAAGAGAACGTCCGGCCCGTGTTGGTTCAGCATTGCATCGCCTGCCATGGGCCCGACAAATCCGAAGCGGCCTTGAGGCTCGATCAACCCGAACGATTTACCCAAGGTGGAGAATCCGGATCGCTGATCGATCGTCAGAAACCAGAAGCTAGCTTGTTGCTCCAAGCAGTTCGCCACAAAGGTTTGGAGATGCCGCCCAATAAAAAACTCCCCGACGAGCAAATCGCCTCCATCGAGACTTGGGTTCGCTCAGGAGCGACTTGGCCCGAATACGTCAAAGAACTCTCAGTGACGACGGATCAATCCAAGATCACGCAAGCCGATCGCGATTACTGGTTCTTTCAACCCCTGAGCGATCCTGCTGTCGCTAACTCGACTTATTCAAATCCGATCGACGCATTCATTTCCTTAAAGCTCCAATCGCAAGGGCTGAGTCTAGGCAACAACGCCGATGAATCGATTCTTGTACGAAGGCTCTATCTGGATCTTATCGGTGTTCCACCTACATTTGCCCAGTTGCACGCTTATTTGCAGCTCCCAGCATTGGATAATCAGGGGCATTCTCGCTATGAGCAATTGGTTGACAAGTTGCTTTCGGATGCTCGATACGGGGAGCGATGGGGACGCTACTGGCTGGATTTGGTCCGGTTCGCAGAATCGGATGGTTTCAAACAAGACGATTTCCGACCTAGCGCCTACCGATACCGCGACTATGTGATCCAAGCCTTGAATGAGGATATTCCTTATTCGCAGTTTATCGCCGAGCAAATCGCAGGCGATGAAATCGATCCTAGCTCCGATAGGATGAACGCGGCGACGGGCTATCTGCGGCACTGGATCTACGAATACAATCAGCGGGATGTTCGTTCTCAATGGGATAATATTCTCAACGACATCACGGATGTGACCGGAGAAGTCTTTTTAGGATTGGGGTTTTCTTGTGCTCGTTGTCACGACCACAAATTCGACCCTCTCCTTCAAAAGGATTACTACCGCTTGCAGGCCTTCTTTGCACCGATAGAACCCCGTTACGATATCGTTTCTGAATCCAAGTCGATCGATAGTCGACAGGTTGCCTTCGAAGCTTGGTCGCAATGCGCCGAACCGATTCGAATCGAGTTGGAAGCCTTGCAAGAGGAAACTCGCACGAAGGTCATCGAAGCGGCGATCGAGAAATTCCCGCCTGATGTTCGACCTGCCCTTCGCAAGAGTCACAATGACCGACAACCTGAAGAACGCTCGATCGCCGTGCTGGCTTATCTGCAAATCGAAAACGAAGTCAAAGGGATCGACTATTCCAAGAAGCTAAAAGGGGATTCGCTCGAGCGTTGGAAATTTCTTAAGAAGCAATACGATGAACTCAAGAAAGGGATGCCTAAAGAACCTGAAATCGCCTTGACGGTTCGAGACTCTGGCCCCGATGCTCCAGAGCTTGTGATCCCTGGTAAGCCCAGTGCCAGTCGGATTGCTCCCGATGCACCAACAGTTCTTGCCCAGAAGCATCCGGTGGTTTTCCAAGACAACCGCACAGGTGTTTTTGCTTCATCAACAGGCCGAAGAACTGCCTTGGCTCGATGGATCTCGGATCGAGCCAATCCTCTTGCATGGCGAGTGCTCGTCAATAGAGTCTGGCAACATCATTTCGGTAGAGGATTGGTCGCAAACTCAAGCGACTTTGGCCGACTCGGTGAGCCTCCCACGCATCCAGAGTTGTTGGACTATTTGGCTCAGCACTTGATCGATCAAGATGGCAAATTAAAGTCTCTGCATCGATTGATCGTCACCTCGGAGACTTACAAGCAAAGCAGTTATCCACAGCAGAGAGCTCAAGGGCATGCTATTGACCCAGAGAATCGGTTGCTTTGGCGGTACCCCACACGCCGACTCGATGCCGAACAGATACGCGATTCCATCTTGGTCGTCTCCGGCATGCTCGATGGTCGTATGGGTGGCCCCTCTGATACGGGGGATTCCAATCGCCGCAGTATTTATCAGCGAGCTATGCGAAATAGCCCCAACACGTTTCTTGCGAGCTTCGATGCGCCTGATGGGAGCGCATCGATTGGCCGTCGTAACACCACGACCACTTCTTTGCAGTCTCTGTTCCTAACGAATTCACCTTGGATGATCCGCAAATCGGACTCGTATGCCAAGAAATTGATCTCCCAGCACGATTCGACGCGAGTGAGGGTTCAGACGATGTTTCGTGAAACGTTGCTACGAGACCCCACCGAGGATGAGTATCGCTGGGTGAGTCAACTGGTCGAGGCCGCCGATGGCTCCGACTCACTTGGAGCCTGGGCCGATGCTTGCCAATCGCTTTGGAATACCAGTGAGTTTCTTTACATCGAGTGACGACTGTAGCTACTTTCGACTAACCTTGGATTTGCACTAGGCTTATACCCTCCCCTTACAATTGGTTTTGCTATGGAGTTTCCATACACTCAAGATCGTCGAAGCATGCTTCAAAATGCGGGCTTCGGATTTGGATTGCTTGCTCTCCAAGCGATGCTTTCGCAAAGCCGGCTGCAGGGTATGCAGGATCCAGCCAGCCAGAGCATTGGGAAAAAAGTTCATCATGCGGCCAAGGCCAAGAGCATTATCTTTCTATTTATGGAAGGTGGCCCGAGTCATATCGATCTGTTTGATCCGAAGCCACGGCTCGAGCAACTTGCGGGGCAGCCACTGCCATCGAGCTTCAAGCCGATCATTACCCCAATGGGTGAATACAATGCACCGCTGATGCCTAGCAAACGAAGTTGGAAGCAGCACGGAAATTGTGGAGCTTGGGTCTCGGATTGGCTACCTCATACCGCCCAGCATGTCGATGATCTAGCGATTATCCGATCCTGTTGGGGCAACGGACTGAACCATTCCAATGGTGTTTGCCAAATGAACACTGGCTCGACGCTCGGAGGGCGCCCAAGCCTTGGCTCATGGGTCACCTATGGACTAGGGACCGAGAACGAGTCACTACCTGCTTTCGTGGTGATCGAAGACGATGACGGTAAGGTGATCAATGGGCCTCGCAACTGGAGTGCAGGGTTCATGCCTGCAACGTATCAAGGTACCGCTTTGCACTCGACTGGAGCGCCGATCAAGTTCCTTTCTGCTCCCAATGAGATCGATTCCTCGCGACAAAGCAACAAACGAAAACTGATTGATTCTTTGAATCGCAAGCATCAAGCGGATCGATCGATCGATACCGAACTCGATGCTCGCATTCGATCCTATGAATTGGCTTATCGGATGCAATCTCAAGCACCCGAGGCAGTGGATCTTTCGCAGGAATCGCATTCGACGATGCAACTTTATGGCATCGATGAGAAGGAGACGAGTATCTTCGGCCGCAATTGCTTAATGGCCCGTAGGCTCGTCGAGCGAGGTGTGCGTTTCGTGCAGTTGTATCACGGTTCTGGAAGCCGATGGGATGCTCACTCTGGAATTGAAAAGAACCACTCGAGCTTGTGTAGAGCTTCGGATCGCCCGGTGGCCGGACTCCTTACTGATCTTAAACAACGAGGACTCTTGGACTCGACATTGGTGATCTGGGGTGGAGAATTTGGGCGTACGCCGATGAGCGAGAAAGGGGACGGTCGAGATCACAACGCGAACGGATTCACGATGTGGATGGCAGGTGGTGGGGTTCGCGGTGGTCAGACAATCGGTAGCACCGACGAGATTGGGCTTCATGCGGTCGAAGACCGTTTGCACGTTCACGATTTGCACGCAACGATCTTGCATTTGATCGGCTTGAATCATTGGGATCTGGTCTACCCTCATCAAGGCCGTCCGGAGCGGGCCACGCAAAACGAGGGCCGGGTATGCACAAAACTGTTTTCGTAAACCGCTGATAGACGCTAATTGCAGGGCTCTTTTTTTGACCGCTGATGAACACTAATAAACGCTGATAAACAGCCAAGAAAAGCAAGCTGGAAAAAACCACTGATCGAGCCCTGGCATCAGCGTTCATCAGTGTCTATCAGCGGTTAGAAGACAGGACCGCTGATGAACACTAATAAACGCTGATAAGCAGCCAAGAAATGCAAGCTGGAAAAGAACCACTGATCGGGCCTTGGCATCAGCGTTCATGAGCGTCTATCAGCGGTCAAAAGACAGGACCGCTGATGAACACTAATAAACGCTGATAAGCAGCCAAGAAGAGCAAGCTGGAAAAGAACCACTGATCGAGCCTTGGCATCAGCGTTCATGAGCGTCTATCAGCGGTCAAAAAAAGAGCCCTGCAATCAGCGTTCATCAGTGTCTATCAGCGGTCAAAAAAGAGCCCTGGTATCAGCGTTCATCAGCGGTTGAAAAGCTATCGTTCGTGCTCCAGGGAGATCAACTCTGATAAGATGAATCTTTTGTAGTCTAGTTTGCCCATCGGCCCGAAGTTGATCAAGTAGCCAATAGGACTCCTCGAAATACGCATATAGTTCAATACTTGCCCTTCATGCTCCGCCAACAGCTTAGACAACGCCTTGAGTTCAACAACAATTCCCGGATGAACTACGAGGTCGGGAATGTACCTTTTATGCAACTCGTTGTTCTTGTAAAAAACACGTAATTCCTGTTTTGATACAAAAGGGATTTTCTGCAATTGAAGTTCTATTTCAAGACTTTGCTGATAGATCTCTTCGGCTAGCCCGCCACCCAGTACATTGTGAACCTCAAAAGCAGCACCCATTAGTTGGTAACCTTCTTTGGCAAAAGGTTTGTCGCTTTGCGTCATGATACCTCCCTGCATAATTAATTGTCGAATCGGAAAAAATCAGCTCAGAAACCAAAAAGATGATTTTAGGATTTTTTTCAAAAAACACCTTTTTTTGGTTCAAAGAATTTTCGCGGGATATCAGAAAACCCCGGGCAAGCCGTTCATATCACGGTGCTTCTTGCGAACCGGACCGCTGATGAACACTAATAAACGCTGATAAGCAGCCAAGAAAGGCAAGCTGGAAAAGAACCACTGATCGAGCCTTGGCATCAGCGTTCATGAGCGTCTATCAGCGGTCAAAAGACAGGACCGCTGATAAACACTAATAAACGCTGATAAGCAGCCAAGAAGAGCAAGCTGGAAAAGAACCACTGATCGAGCCTTGGCATCAGCGTTCATGAGTGTCTATCAGCGGTCAAAAAAAGAGCCCTGGCATCAGCGTTCATCAGTGTCTATCAGCGGTTCAAAAAAAGAGCCCGGGCATCAGCGTTCATCAGTGTCCATCAGCGGTCAAAAAAAGAGCCCAGCAATCAGCGGTTATCAGCGGTTGAAAAAACCTGGGTGTTGTGGTTAAGACTGCGAAAGACAATGGCGGTTGGCCATCGATATGCCGCTGACGATCGCACCTACAATTCCCACGAACCCCTGATCGGTCCCACACAAAAACAGATTCTTCAAATGCGTGGTTCCATCAAGCTTCTTTTCGGGCGCTCCATAGACCGCACCGTTGTCATGCGAGGTGAATCGCCGGATTGTCTTGGGCGTAAAGACATCCGTTTCGACCACATGCCGACGAAAATCGGGGATGAACCGCACACATGACGCCACAGCCGCATCGTACCAATGGTACTTTTGACGCTGGTACTGAGCCTCGTCTAAAGAGTCCCACCGATCCGGATCGGCGATCGTTGTCAGACGGATAAAGCCCGCATCCAAGAGCCCTTCATCGGGGCTATATTCATAGTTGTTCGGTGAGCAGATCACACCCGTACGAACGTCGCATAAGCTCCCACGGCATCGCTCCCAGTGGAATTTTTCACTGTCGTTGTAAAACACTATCGTTTTGTCGAAACCCACCGCTGTCGGTTGGCAGTCCAGAACCGAGATCGACTCGACGAAGGACATCTGACCGGCTTGATTGACCCTCTCTTCAGACAGATGATCGCACAGTCGCAGCGTCTCGATCATCCCGGCACTTGAAAGCACCCGCTTAGCGGTCAGCACAGTTCCATTTTCAAGCTCTACACCCGTCACATGTTGATTTTCAACATGAATTTTGGAAACGCCGCTTCGAAGTTTCAATTGGCCACCGAGTTCGCGGAAACGGCGCACAAGATTTTTAAGGATCAGCCGAACCCCTTTGTAAGGCCTAGCAAAACCCTCCAGAAAGATACTTCGAAACATAATGCAAAACTGACCCCAGTCCATGTCATGCTCTTTTGCATTGCCGTACCACATCAAAGGGCATAGGATCATCTCGATGAGCAATGGATCTGAGAAAATCTCCTCGAGGATCTTTCGCGTCGAGCAATCAAAGTCCTCTTGTTTCAGATCGTCGTAATCGGCAAGAGTTGCCAAGAGCTTGGCAAAGGCATCTTTTTGATGCGGGAACTTATCCGCAATTTGGCTCTGAAAAAACTCGATGTTGTTGTCGAAACAAAGTTCGACTCCAGGGAATGCGATACTAGAACCTCGTTGCTCAGCCAGTTTGAAGTCATCCCACCGGAACCGAAGCTGCTTAAGGAGTCTTGCAAAAGGCCCCTTCTTCGCACCACGCTCCGTAAAGTTTGTCATCGCATGCAGGCCGACATCGTAATCGCGACCGTTGAGTCGATAGAACGAATTGAGTCCACCGATCGTCCAGTGCTTTTCCAAAATGCATACGCGATGGTCGTACATTGCAAGCCGGATGCCGGCGGCAAGACCACTCATGCCGGCACCTATGATGATCGTATCAAAGTCCGTAATCGAGCTATCAGGTACTGATGGAGAAGTCATAGAGTTATTGGGGTTCGAGGACGATTCCATCGAACCAAGCGGTTCCTTCCGAACCGAACATTCCGACCGACACAATGGCCTCGCGGGCCTCGACGGGGACGCTGAAAACCCGTTCCTCAAGCTTCCAATTTCGGGTTCCTTTGAACCCCCCGACATAGTTGTATCCAATACGATTGCGGTTGCTATCAAACCATTGGATCGCCACCGATGGTGATTTTTCTTTGTCTCGACCTACCTTTACACCATCGAGCTTGATCCAAGCCCCAAGCTTGATCTTTCTAACCGAGCGGCCATCGATGGGCATGCCTTGCAAGAGCATGCTTGGCAATTGCGGGTCTGTTCCCTGAAATTCAACAACGTGAGTCCCCTCGGGAGCTTGGCCATCTTCGATCCGTCGGCAGCCGAATTGATAGTACCAACCAGGAATATGAAACTCGCGAATCAAAGGTTCTTCGAAACCTGTGTTGGCCAATGCCGGGTGCTTCGGATCGGGCTGAACCTTTCGAGTCTTTTCCGCATCGCCTGTCATCGGGACAAAGAGCGTTGGCATAAGAGCCTCCTTCTCAAGCTTGCCCTCTTTTTTTCTCATCAAATACAGCATTTGCTGATAGCGTTCCCCGACCGGGATCACCATCAAACCGTCTTCCTTGAGTTGCTCGACTAGCGGTTTGGGAACGTCGGCAGGCGAGCAGGTCACAATGATCTTGTCAAAGGGGGCTTCCTCGGGCCAACCTTTGAAACCGTCTCCGATTCGACAATGCACGTTCTTGTAGCCGAGGTTCTCAAGGAGTTCGATCGTTCGCTGGCCTAGATCTTCGACGATCTCGATCGTGTAAACATCTTTGACCAAGGGGCTCAAGATGGCCGCTTGGTAACCGCTACCGGTCCCGATCTCCAAAACTTTGTCTGTGGCTTTGGGTTGCAGAGCTTCGGTCATCAGCGAGACGATGAACGGACTGCTGATGGTCTGCGATTCACCGATCGGTATTGCGATATCCAGATAGGCTTGGCCAACGTACTGCGGTGGTACAAATTCGTGCCGAAGCGTTTTGGCGACGGAGTCCAAGACGCGAGGATCCTTAACCCCCCCAGGAATAAGCACGTTGCGGATCAATCGTTCTCGCTCGAGGGCATAAGGATCCTTGGCCGCGCCTGGTTGTGCCAAAGCGTGGCCGGATAGAAACAAAACGAGCAATCCGAAGGCTGCAACGAATCGACTGTCTATTTTACCGATCATTGCAGGCCTCCGATAAGGGTACTCGTTTCGAGACTCGACCATTAATCCATGCTGACGCGTTCGACATAATCGCCCGTACGCGTATCGATCTTGATCACGTTACCTTCCTTGATGAATCCAGGAACCTGGAACTCACCGCCGGTCTCGGTTTTCGCGGGCTTGGTCACACTCGTTGCCGTATCGCCTCGAACACCCGGTTCGGTCTCGATGACTTTCAAGGTGACGTGGGACGGAGGGGTCAAGGTGATCGGGTTGCCATTGTAGAGCACCATGGCAACGGGCATCCCCTCCTTGAGGTATTTCCAGTTCTCGTCGACTTGTTCCGAAGTCAGTTCGTACTGCTCATAACTCTTGTTGTCCATGAAGACGAACGTCCCGGCTTGGTTGTAGAGGAACTGCGTTTCGAGTTCTTCGACGTCGGCAACTTCCAGTTCGTCACCACCTTTGAGGGTTCGATCCAGTACGGTGTTTCGGATAAGGTTTTTGAGTTTGCACTTGTAGAGCGCATTGCCCTTTCCGGGTTTGACAAAGTTGACTTCGGTCAGCAGATAGGGTTCTCCGTCGATTTGGACTTTCAAGCCTTTTCGCAGGTCGCTGGTTTTGTAGGTGGCCACAGTTTTTCCGTTTTCTAATCGCTGGGGACAGGAGGACAAATAAGACTCGGCATTTTAAGGACTCTTTTTTAAGTTGTCTTGCCCCCAAAATCGACAAATCATAGGTTTTCGTGGGGCAAAATACTGGAAAAACTTCAGCTCGTTGCGTCCTTGGCATCGAAAGCGGTTAGGATATCAACAGGCTTTATCCATGGGCCCGGCCAGATTCCTCGAAGATTAGGACCGACGATTAGGCATGAGTTTGGATCGCGTTGTGCAACCACTGGTCGCTTGCCTGGGCAATCCAGTGGGAGGTAATCCGACGCAGTTTGTCATGACCAGACTGGTTCGGGAAGCAGAATTGGACTGGCGTTTCTTTACTTCCGAGGTTCCCCCGGAACTCTTCGAAACAGCCTTTCGAGGGATCCAAGCCCTGGGGATGTCCGGGGCCGCCATCCTCCCCCCGTTTCAAAAAAATATTGAGAGTTTTCTAGGCAGCCTCTCTGCAAACGCCAAGGCGCTCGGAGTCGTCGAGGTTGTCAAATGGGAGTCCGATCAGTGGATCGGCGATGAAACGCTCAGCCAAGCCATTCTCCGATCCGTGGTTCACAAAGTTTCATCCATGGTCACCTTGCAAGATATGGATTCCGAGCAAGCTTTCAGTCCACAGTCGATCGGGGTTGTCGGTCGTTCTGAGTTGGTTCAGGCCCTGCGAGCATCCCTGAGTCAGATTCCTGGCGACTACGCGGTCATGGAATTTCAGCCCGGTGAAACCCCACCGGACGAGCGTCCGCTTAAAGCGTTGATCATCGAGCAGTTTGATGCGATCATGAACATGGGCAACCAAGCCCGAGTTCGGTTGTTCAAAGACACCCACTGGGCCCAGAGCCCAATGGCCGTTTTTGTACCACCGGCCACCGGTTGGATTGAGGCAAGCAAAGAACGATCGCTATGGATCGAAGAGTTTGAGTCTCGCAACATCGATCGGATCGATGAACTGGATGTCCTTACTCATCAGTTCGCAATCAATTTTGAATTTTGGACAGGCTACGAGGCTTCAATGGACTCGATTCGCGAATCTTTAGAAGAGTATTTGCAATGGTAACACGACGTGAATTTCTGACCCAGTCTGCAAACGGATTCGGTGCAGTCGCCCTGAGTGCGATGATGGCCCAGGGTTCAGACAAGTACCATTTTCCGCCCAAAGCCAAGAGCGTCATCTTCTTGTATATGGACGGAGGCCCATCGCAGGTCGATACGTTTGATCCCAAACCATTGCTCAACAAAAATCACGGTAAAAATCCCGCCGAGTTGTTCGAAGTCGCACCGACACAGTTCAACAACAACGGAACGATCATGGCAAGTCCATGGACATTCGACAAGTACGGTCAAAGCGGTCTGGAAATCAGTAGCCTATTCCCGAACATCGCCAGGCATGCCGATAAGCTTGCGGTGATTCGATCGATGACATCGAAGTTCCCCGAACATACTTCGGCAAACTATTTCCTGCACACCGGACACGGCTTGCAAGGTCGCCCGAGCATGGGGGCTTGGGTCACCTACGGCCTGGGTTCCGAATGCGAGGATTTGCCAGGTTACATCGTCCTCAACGGAGGCCTCATCCCGCCCGGTGGCCTGGATTGTTTTGGTAACGGTTTTTTACCGGCAACTTACCAAGGTTCGGTGCTGCGTCCAAGCGGTAATTCTTTAGCGAATGTTCGCCCACTTGAACCTACCCAGGAATTGCAGAAGCACAAATTAGAGCTTTTGCGGCAACTCGATCGACAAACGCTCGAACGATTCGGCCACAACGATGCGATCGAATCGGCGATTGCCAACTACGAATTGGCTTTTAAGATGCAGACGGCGGTTCCACAGCTATGCGACCTGTCGATGGAAACTGCGCAGACCCAATCGATGTATGGTATCGATCATGAGTTTGGTCCCATGAAAATCTTTGCCCGCGAATGCCTCATGGCCCGCAGGCTCGTCGAGCGCGGAGTGCGTTTTATCCAGTTGACTTGTCCAAGCGTCGGACATGACCGCTGGGACCAGCACGCAAACTTGAAAGCCGGCCATGAGCAAAATGCCAAAGCCGTGGATCAACCGATCGCCGCTCTTCTGGAAGATCTCAAACAACGCGGTCTGCTCGATACGACCTTGATTATTTGGGCCGGCGAATTTGGTCGCACGCCGTTTGCCCAAGGGGCCGATGGACGCGATCACAATCCGTTTGGATTTTCCATTTGGATGGCCGGAGGCGGGGTCAAAGGTGGAACCGTTTACGGAGCCACCGACGAGTTCGGGTACAAGGCTGTCGAGAAGAAAGTCGAAATGCATGACCTTCATGCAACCATGCTCTACTGCCTGGGCCTGGATCATACCCGATCCACATTCCGATTCAGTGGTCGCGACATGCGACTTACCGATGTCCACGGCAAGGTCCTCTTCGATATCTTGGCTTAGAAACACGAAACCAAACTCAATCATGTTCAAAACACTCCGCCGCAGCGTGATGATCGCGTTGTGCATTCTTGCCACCACGGTTGCGCAGAACACTTCCTGGGCACTGGATGGTCTTCCCAATATCATCGTCGTCTTCGCAGACGATCTTGGATACGGCGATCTAGGATGCTACGGACAAAAAGCTTACAAGACACCCCACATCGATTCGATCGCGGCCAACGGAGTTCGCTTTACCGACTTCCACTCCCAACGGAGTTCGCTTTACCGACTTCCACTCCTCGCAACCAGTTTGCTCAGCTTCCCGAGCAAGCCTGCTTACCGGTTGCTATGCCAATCGCATCGGAATCCATGGAGCACTTGGGCCTGCCGCTAAAAACGGTATCCACGATGACGAAGTCCTACTCTCGGAGATGCTCAAATCCAAAGGCTACAACACCTGCGCCGTAGGCAAATGGCACTTGGGACATCACCAGAAATTTCTTCCGCTCCAACACGGCTTTGATCGTTATCTCGGGCTTCCCTATTCCAACGATATGTGGCCGCATGGCCCTGTTGTGAAACCTGGCACCTTTCCTGAACTGCCACTGATTCGCGACAACGAAATCATCGATAGCGATGTCGATGCCCTAGACCAATCGAAATTGACCAAACAGTACAGCGACTTTGCAATCGAGTTTCTCGAAAACTCCAAGGACGATCCGTTCTTTCTTTACTTCGCACACTCATTTCCACACGTACCGCTGTATGCTGGCGAAGAATTCAAAGGCAAATCGAAAGCGGGAATCTATGGAGATGTGATCGAGGAATTCGATGCGGTTGTCGGAAGAATCTTGAACTTCCTCAAGCACAACAATCTAGAGCGAAATACACTTGTGATCTTCTCTAGCGACAACGGACCATGGCTTACCTACGGAGATCATGCCGGAACCGCCGGCCCTTTGAGAGAAGGCAAAGGAACCGTCTACGAGGGAGGCACGCGGGTCCCGATGCTTGCCCAATGGCCCGGACAAATCCCAGCCGGGAGCGTCCAAGACGCTACGGCCATGACGATTGACGTTCTGCCAACCATCGCACGCATCATCAATGCACCCTTGCCCTCGCATGCCATCGATGGCTTGGATATCTTCGATCTAATGTGCTCAAAACCCGGTGCCAAATGTCCCCATGAAGTTTTCTATCATTACTTTCGACAAGGCGAACTCCAAGCGATCCGAAGTGGACCTTGGAAGTTGATGCTTCCGCACAATGTCAACTGCATTGTGCCTGATCAACTCGGTGGCCAGGGCAAACCCGGTAAATCGCAGATGCGCAAGATCACCGAGCCAGAACTCTACCACCTAGGAAACGATCTCGGGGAAACGACCAACCTGGCAAGCCAGAAACCTGAGGTTCTTAAGCGTCTGCTGGAATTGGCTGACCAAGGCCGTAAGGAACTCGGTGACTCACTGACCAAAACGCTGGGCTCAGGGATTCGTCCCTGCGGCATGATTAAGTAGCATGATCAAGTAGCATACCGAAAGACTCTATCGATGATCAAACTCGGTTGGTTGGGTGCCAAAGAGGGTTGGTACTTTCGGGATCTGCAACGGGCCGCAACACTGACCCATTGGCCCAAGCCGATCGAGCTCCAGCCCCTTGGCTTCGGTGATCTGCAAGTCGCTTATCTAGGTGGTGCATCAAGTTCGTTTCTAGATCGACCTTGCGAACTTCAAAAGTCACAGCCGCATCCGGACCAGTGCGATGCACTGATCGTCCGAACGATGCCTCTAGGTTCGCTCGAGCAAACGGTCTTTCGCATGAACGCACTGCACGTCGCACAGGCCAATGGCCTGCGCGTAGTCAACCCACCAAGGTCCTTGGAGATCGCTATCGATAAATGGCTCACCCTCGAAACCGTCCGCCAGAGTGGACTTGCGATCCCAAATACAATCTGTTGCCAGACTCGCGATCAGGCCATGCAAGCTTGGGAAGTCCTTGGTCGACGCTGCGTGGTCAAACCGATCTTTGGAGGAGAAGGACGCGGGATCATGCTCGTTACCGATAGCGACATGGCTTGGAGAGTTTTTTCGACCCTCGAACAACTTCGAGCCGTGATCTATTGCCAAGAGTTCTTAGAAGGCCCAGGATATGACTTGCGGCTATTGGTCATCGGAGATGCGCTTTTCTGCGTGCAGAGAAGTGGAAATGGAGACTGGCGCACGAACGTCGCCAGAGGCGGATCGGCCAAAGCCTTCGAACCAACCTTCGAGCAAATGCAGATCGCCTTCAAGGCAACGCGTGCCGTCGGGGCTTGGATGGCCGGTGTCGATCTGCTCTCGGATGCCTCTGGCCGCGATGTGGTTTTGGAGGTCAACGCCGTTCCGGGCTGGAAAGCCACGGCCAAAGCATTGGAAGTCGATATCGCCAGAGTTTTGCTGGAAAAACTGCTTTTTTCGCCGGCTTAGTCGAATCATAAGTGGCCATAAGTCGTTTTTTAAGGGTACATTTGGCCACTTATAGATTATTATAAGTGGCCATAAGTCACTTTTGAGAGGTACATTTGGCCACTTATAGGTTTCCTGCATCGCTCATCAATAACTCAAATGACCCCACTCATCGGAAGACACCAAGAGCAAGAGACTCTCGGTAGAGCGTTTGAAAGCAACGAACCGGAACTTATTGCTCTCATCGGTAGACGCCGAGTCGGCAAGACGTTCTTGGTTCGATCGTTTTTCAAAGACTCCTTGCGCTTTGAAATGACCGGAATCCATGATGCACAGCGATCGCTGCAATTAAGAAACTTTTCCGATCAACTCGCCCGAGCCATGAAAACGGATCTGCGGCCCGAACCACCAAAAGATTGGTACGAAGCCTTCCAGCAACTGATCCGGTTCCTAGAAACGAAAAACGGGAAAGGCCGCAAGGTTGTTTTCTTCGATGAACTACCTTGGTTAGCCTCCAGACGCTCGGGGTTTCTGTCCGCCTTAGAGCATTTTTGGAACTCCTGGGCTAGCCGTCAACCGAATGTGTTGGTGGTGATCTGCGGTTCGGCCGCATCATGGATGATTGATCACATCATCAACAACCGGGGAGGCTTGTATCAGCGAGTTACCCGTAAACTCAATCTCAAACCATTCTCTCTGGCGGAAGTCGCTGAATATCTCAAAAGCCGATCTGTCCGCTATGAGCCTCGTCAGATCGCCGAGCTTTACATGGCCTTAGGAGGCATACCACACTATCTCCGCGAAGTTCGCTCGGGTTTGTCTGCAGCCCAAAATATCGAACAGATTTGCTTTAATCCTCAAGGTATTCTCGTTGACGAGTATTCACAACTATACGGATCGCTTTTCGAGAATCCTGACAGGCACGTCGAGATTATTGAGACTCTAGCCCGACGCCTCGGTGGACTAACCCGAGGGAATCTACTGGATGCCTTGGAGTACACCTCCGGAGGACGCCTCACCAAAACGATCGAAGAATTGATGGTGTCGGGATTTATCGAGAGGGTTGAGCCATGGGGAAAAGAGTCTCGCGATGCGTCCTACCGACTGATCGACGAGTTCTCACTGTTTTACTTGAAATGGATGAAGCGTCGAAGTCGAAGTTCGAAAGCAACTTGGCTCGATAAGCGTGGTACACCGGCTTGGTATGCTTGGAGCGGTTTTGCCTTCGAAAATATTTGCCATCGACATATCGCTGAGATCAAAAGGGAGTTGGGTATCGCAAGTGTCGAGACCCAGCATGGTTGCTGGCAATATCGCCCTAAATCAACAACACAGCAAGGTGCCCAGATCGACCTTCTGATTGACCGGCGGGATGATGTGATCAATCTTTGTGAAATCAAATATGCAGACGATCAATTCGTGATCGATCAGAAGTACGCCAAGCAGCTACGTCAGAAAATTGATGTTTTTCGTCAGGTTACCAAAACGCGTAAAACAGTTCATCTGACAATGATTACCACTTTCGGCGTCAAACAAAACCAGTATTCGAGTGACCTAGTCGATAGCCAAGTCATCCTCAGTGGACTTGTCCGTTAAGCCGAGCTCTCAACCTCGCAGCAAAACCCGAAGATCGCACACGTTGGTGTGGGTCGGGCCGGTTTCAAGCAAATTGCCTGTCGACTCAAAAAATCCATACGAATCACAACGTCGCAACGCTTCGTTGATCGCCACGATATTACCGCTCGATCGGCGTAGCCAAGAAGTATCGATCCAAGCTCCTGCGGCCTTGGTCGATCCATCCTCGCCATCAGTACCACCGGAAACAAGCGCCATCGATACTCCGGAGTGTTGGCTAGATCGCATAACGTCGGTAAGCCTCGGGTCACTGATGAAGGTGCTCGCTGCCGATAGCACCAAGTGCTGATTGCGTCCTCCTTGGCCTCGAATCGAAACATCAGGTAGTACCACCGTCGGCTCTCCCCCAGTGATCCAAGCGCTCCGGTGTTCCATACGCAGCAGATCGAGTACTAAGTCCGCTCCCACATTTTGGGCTGTCCCCTCAGGCTTTGTCCTCGATTCGCTCTGCGTGCGGTAACCCATTCGCTCGGCTTGTCTTGCCGCCGCCTCTACTGCCGTGAAGTTATTGGCTAAAACAAAAAGATGCGCCGAAGTTCTGGGCGGACCGTTCATGACCACACCCTGCGACTCATGCTCCAAAAGCTTGGAAACCACTTCAGGAAATTCCCCTGGAGCGTATCGTTCAAGAAGACTCGCAGCAAGCATCGGATCTGGAGGTGGCTCGAGCACCGTCGGGCCTGAACCGATCATCTCCAACGGATCCCCGAGCACGTCGGAGATTACAAGCGTCACGAGAACACCCGCTGAGCACCGACGAGCCAATCCTCCTCCTTTGACCCGACTGAGCGCTCTGCGCACGGTATTGAGTTCTTCGATACCCGCGCCACGACTCGAAAGCGCCCGGGTAATGGCAACCTTGGTCTGGAGCGAGAGCCACGCATGCGGTGCACACAAAAGGGCCGAGCCTCCCCCGCTGAGCAAAAAAATCACCGCATCCTGCGGGCCTGCTTGTTCGACATACCTAAGGATTTCCTGCGTACCTTCCAACACCATTGCGGTCGGTTCATTGACACCTTGCGGTCTAGCTTCGCAGATCCTAACGCCACGAACGCTCACTGACTTCCCATCGCGGTGTTCGGCTTGGGATAGTGATTCCGGGATCGATCCTTCAGGCACATTGATCCAACCGAGCGTCTCGATAAATCCTGGCTGGATCACACTCAGAAGCCCATCGAGCATCCCTCCTGCAGCCTTTCCCGCTCCGACGATGATCAGGCGTCTTGCACCCCTTAGATCGATCTGCTGATCCTGGATCTGAAGATGCTTGCCATTCCACCTCAGAGAATCTCGTAGCACTCGATCGGCACGCACTGCATCGACGCCCGCTTGCCATATCTGCAGTGCATCTTGTGTCAGTCGATCCACGAGTGTAGGCCTCGCTCAAAGGGACATTAGGTACTTGAGCAATTCGATGCGCTGGCGCTCGTCAAGCGTATCGAGTAGCCCTATGGGCATAAACGAGTTCTCGGAAACCTTGAACTCCTCGACATCCGATTTGTCGATTTGGATCGTTTCGGTCGCAGTTCGGATCGAGATGCTGCTGTCGCTTTCGGCTTGAGCCAACCCTGTGATAACCTGCCCATCCTTGGTTCTTATCACACGCGCTTGATAATCTTTACCGATAACGGCATTCGGATCGATGATGTTCTCGATCGCATACTCGATCCCTTTGGCTCCAGTCCCTTGGAGTTTCGGGGCGATCTCGATGTTCTGGTTCTCGGGCAAATGGCACGATGCGCACAGTTTCTGAAAATGCATCTTGCCCGCTCCCGCATCGAATGCCCAAAGTGGAGCACCTCGATAAGCATTGACCGTCTTGCGGATCTGATCCTTCATCGCCTCATTGCCATTGCGGACTTGACCCCATTCTTTGGCAATCCTCTCGTTGAGTTTTTCATCACTCAACAAAGTCATCTGACGGGCATAGTAAGCCGAAAGTACCGAGCGATCGATTTTTTTGCTTGCAAGCGCATCGAGCAAATCGTTGGCAAGCGATTTGCGACTCGTGAGTAAATCCATTGCCGCTGCGGTAGCATCGGGGGCGAAATTTCCTAATCGACCGATCACCGCATCGGCGATCTTCGGATCGTCGTAAGGACGCACAAGGGTCAAAGCCTTAGCCGCAAGTTTGGGTTCATCGAGCGTATCGAGCAGCAGTTGCAGATTCGCTGGTGAACGATCTCGTTGCAAGATATCCATCGCTTGCGATCGTGCCTTGATCGACTCACTCTTTGAGAGCCTCTTGCGAACTGCATCAAAGAGAACTTGATCCCCCATTTGAGCACCAACCGACTCGGCCAATCCTCGGATCGTCGGGTTGGTCGAAGCATAGAGCATCGGTGCGAGCTTTGCCCAAGCATCGTTGGACTTCAAGTCGTTTTGGCCTCGAATCGCATACTCGAGGATCTCCAGATGATGACCAAGCTCTCGTTCATCCGTAGCTTTGGACAGCTTGGATACAAGTACCAAGCGTCCAGCATCCGAGGTCTTGGCTGCGTACCACAGGATGCTGTCCCGGACAGTTTCTAAAGGGGTCGAATCAGCGATCGCCATCGCTCTGGTCAGAGCCGATGGATTCCCCTTAGACCACAGCTTTCCAATCGACTGCCAAAGAATTACTGGCAAGTCTCGATCCTGCGAATTCTCCGGTTGATCGCAAAGTGTTGCGATAGCCACCCAACCTTGAGTTTCCTCGCGATGCGTTTGACCCAGACGACCCGCAGCAAGGGCGATCTCGCGTCGAACCATCAGCGAGGTTTCTTTTTTGGCCAAGGATGGGAGCAAGTCTGGTTGGCTCAAAAATCGAACTCCCCAACTACGAATGATTTCACTCGGATCGGCAAGGCTCGATGCGATGTCCTGTTCGCTTAGCACCCTGAGCGATGCTAGAGCCCATAGGGCACAAAGGCGGATACGAACCGCTTGAGGTTCCATTGCTTGCTCAGAGCCTCCGAGTGTGCGGGCTCGGAGTGATCGGATGGAATCGACCAAGGCTTGTGGTACTGTTTTGCCCGCGTAGCGGCTAGCCAAAACCCCACGTGCTGCGCGTACATGCCAGTCATCCGACATGCGCAGCGCATCGACCAACTGCGCGTCGGTGGCCTTGGTCCAATCGCGTTGATTCGGTTTGTAAGTCGCATCGTACTTCATGCGATAGATTCGACCGTTGCCACGATCCCATAATTCGACTCCGGGGTTATGGCAGTGACGTGTGTCGACCCAATCGCTCATGTACAGTGCGCCATCGGGGCCGACGGCTAGATCCACACCTACGAATGCAGGATCACTACAGAGCATCAGATCGTTTCCGGCATGGATCGAGTTGTATCCGCCTGCCTCGCGTCGATTGATCTGATGGTTCAGTTGGTGGCCGTGTAGGTTATGCGTCAGCAGATGGTTTCGGTACTCTTTGGGCCAATTGTCCCCGAGGTAAATCGCCGTACCGACATGCGAGTGGCCTCCATAGATTTCTCCTGTGCCCGGCTTGCCGGCTCCACCTTCGCCAGAATCGTATCTTGCAGAGGCCAATAAAAAATTCTGAAGATGCGGCGCGCTCGGAATCGGGACATTGGAAATAAACGGTGCATATCCTCCGTTGACTTGGTTCCAATAATGGCCACCGTGCATCACATGGGTGGTTCCACCTTTGCCCCAAAAACTTCGGCAGTGGGTCATGAAAAACTGTCCGTGCTGGTCGTAGTCTAGCCCCCATGGATTGCTCGTCCCATGGGCGAAGACCTCGAACCGATGCTCGATCGGATCGTATCTCCATACACCCGCAGCTAGGTACACACGATCTTGTTCGGCTGCCCCTGGCTTACCCACCATCGAGCTATTGAAAACACCTTGGGTGCCGTAAAGCCAACCATCTGGTCCCCAAACAAAGCTATTGAGGGTTTCATGGGTGTCTCCAAATCCAAATCCATCGAGGAGGACTTGGGCTGGCCCATCTGGAGAGTCATCGCCATCGCGATCAGGGATAAACAAGAGTTCAGGGGCGGCACCAACCCATACTCCAGAGTGCCCGACCTCGATGCCGCTTGCAAGATTCAATCCTTCGCAGAAGACCTTGCGATTCTCGAAACGTCCATCGCCATCGTTATCGGCAAAAATGACGATCCGATCGAGTCCTTGACCCTCTGGACGCTTTTGCGGATAGGAGTGACCTTCGAGCACCCATAGTCTTCCCTTGGGGTCAAATGCGAAGGCAATCGGTTGATGCACATCTGGCTCGGCTGCAATCAGCTCGACAGAGAAGCCTTCAGGCACATGCATCTGCTCGAGGGTCTTGTTCGCTACACTGGTTGCATCCGACGGAGCGACCTTATTAGGAACCAGTGTATGGAGTACGGCATTGAACGTCGAACGTGGGCCAGCCTCCGAAGCAAGGCTCGTTGCGGGTGGAGCGTCATAGAATCGAAAATCATCGAAATTCAAGTGCCCCCAACCGCCCGGGTTCTCATCGACAATCCTCACGCTAATCGTGGCACCTCGGTACTCGCGCAAGTCGACGGCGATGCGACGCATCTGCTCTCGGTTTTCCCCCGATGCTTTCGCGATTATTTTCGTTTCGGCCCCAGAGGCATCGTGCAAGACGACCTCGGCGCGGGTCGAGTTATCCTGACCTCCCCCAAATAAAAACCCGGCATAGGGATGGGTGACTTTGAAGGTCTCCGACTGGAGTGTTCCTGTTCCGGAGTCTTGAACAATCTCGTAACCTCCGATGAAGTACTCCCCTTGCTTGTTGCTGTTTTGACCTGGCCAGCGTGTGGAGATACCGTCCTGCTTGACCGGCTGCTTGTCAAACGCATTGCCAACGGCTTTCCATCCATCAAGTGTTCCGGATTCAAAACCAAGGTTGAGAGGTTTCGCATTTGCACCTAGTGGCAGGATTCCTTCTTGCTGACTCTCTACCGATGGAGATTCGTCGGGCAGATCGAACTTGGCCAATCTTCCAGCGTCTTTCGGACTGAGTGTTTCCAGGGTGATGTTGCGGAAGGCGATGCGAGTCTCGGGTCCAGAGTGCAATTGCAACGCAAGACTACCACTTAGATCTTTTTGATCGGTTTGTTGATCCCATAACTGCGAGAACAAACTGCCGTTGACGTAGACATCGATGCGTTCTCCGATCGCCACGATACGGTAGTCGTTCCACCGATTCTCCCGATACAACACAGGGTACTGATGCAACGGTGCATAGCGCTTCGATAAACGCTTGCCATCGGGCAAAATCTTCACACGTTCTCCACGTTCAACGAGCATCGCGCGACCATGCTCGTCGTAGATCCGGCCCAACCAAGTGCTCCCCATGTCCAGATCGGCTTGGTAGCCCGAGACATGGTCGACGCTGTCGACCTGACAACGGATCTGGATCCCGGAGTTGGCAGCGGCAAGCCCCGAGAGTTGGAATTGAAGCTGGAGTTCAAAGTCCTTGAGCTCTCCGGCACGCCAAACGAGCCAAGTGTTCTTGCCGAGGGTCTTTCCTTTGGGGATTTCTCCGACGATGGAATCTTGCTCGATCCGCCAATGGTTCCAGTCCCCTTCCCATCCCTCGAAAGTCCCATCAAAGATTCTGCGTGGCTCCTGCGCATCGAGCTTGGCTATCGATGAGAATCCAACTTGCAAAGCAGCAGCCAGGATTAGACAGGTGAAGCGTGTTAGCAAACAGGATCGGCGGGAGGACATAGCAACACCTGGATATCGAGCAGCGTAACGGATTACGGAAGAGGGCAAATCGACAACGCAGTGAACTCAACCTCGGAACTCGGGTCGTGGCCCTGGAGCATGATCGTGCCCGCCTCGGTTCGAAGGCCCTTGCGAGGATTGTCGTTAGGGGCGCGCGTATCGGTCCAGGTAACGACCGGGATTCCTTCGACCCACGTTGCCATCGTCGCACCGTCGGCGATGATCGTGATGTGCACGGGTTTGCCTTCATCGCTCAACACAGCTTTGGCATTTTGACGACGGAAGATCGATCCCGAGCCGGCATCGACGGCTCGTCGGCGATCCTCTTTGAAACCGTGATGGATTTGGCATTCGTATCCATTCATGTCTTCGCCCGGAATGCATCGAAAGAAAATCCCAGAGTTAACGTTTTCGGTAAGCGTTAACGCAGTGGCTTGCAAACACAGATTCGCGTGGGGTTGCAAGAGTTCGATATGGCCTCGACCACCTTTGAGTTTAATCGTGCCTTTATCGGTGAAAGTCGCTTCGATCGCACCGGCCGGCTCGTTCCAATCGCTCTTGTCGGCCTTGGGTAAGACGCTGTAACCGATGGGCCGCAGACGAATATTTCGGAAGCGGATGGCACCTTCGCGATACTGAAGTCCGATTTTGCCAGCCACAAGGCCGGTGGTGTCCTTGTAGTCGGCAGCTTGCTGACCGTTGACCCAGACTTGGATGTGGTCTTGATCGACCAATGCGTGCAGCGAGTGCCACTGGTCAGACTCCGGTGCAGTGACTTGTTCGGAAACTTTCGATCTGCCGACGATCGAACCGGTTGGAAATGGGTTGTCCGTCGGAGCGATATTGATTTCATAACAGTCCTTTGAAGGATCCTTGACGTCATCGGATGTTCGCAAGAATAAACCGCTATTGGTTTTTTCGTCGGCTTGGAATTCGAGCTCGATTTCATAATCGCTAAAGCGGACTTCGGTCTGCAGGAACCCTGGCTGGCCTTTCGTCACGACGATATGGTCGTTTTCTACTTTCCAATCAGCATCGCTGGTGGACTTCCAGCCTAGCAACGATTGGCCATCGAAGAGTCGAATCCAACCCAGATCGAGCTCTTCGGAAGGTAAACGAGCATCGAGCAACGCCTCGACATTGACCGAGTCATCCAAGGGTGCTTCGGCCGATTTGTCCGCAGGAGCTTTGGTCTCCGATTTGGGCTTGGGGGTTTCCTGCGCGGAAAGTCGATCGACACCTACCATATCGGTCGAAAGGATCAGGAGACTCAGAGTCACGAGCCCAAAGTGGGTCGATTGGATCGCCGATTGGATCAGGGTGCGAAAATCTCTAGACATGCGTCGAACTTCGGTGGGGTTTCTGGAGGGACAGGATCAGACAACAGCCAACTGACAACTAGCTGGTTTCTAGTCAACAGGGCCACAGTGATATCCCAATCATACCCGAAATTCAAAGTTTTCTCAGCCTCTAGTGGCAGTTCCTGTCCGTTGAGGATGACCGACTCGACAGCATGCGAACTTTCGAGTCTTAGCCGAACCTTGGTTTGCGAGCAGAGGTTCGTCGGCTTTTGAAAGAACCGTTGAACTCTAAGCAAGGAGGTGTCCTGGTGGATCTGAGTCCAGGCTCTAGCTAGCGAGATTCGGTGTGGGATGTGCATTGGAAACTACCCGCACTCTTGTTCCTGCTCGTAGAGGCTACGGCTCGGATAGACTCCAGGTAAGTCTTCGGCGTACCATCGATCTAGCACCCCTCTCCACTCGTCGAAATTCTTGACCCGTGCGAACTGCTCGCGAACCTCAAGACCGCGAGGGTGAGAGGCCGAGTACTTGATACCGAACTTGCGCATAGGCACGCCGGCTCGATCAGGGCCATAGAGTTCCTCTGCAAGTCGAAAGTGTTCGAGCATAACGCATCGTTGCTCGTGAACACTCGGAGGTGGAGGTAGGGGTTTCCCCTCGAAGATCGCTTGGGCTTGACCGAATATCCATGGGTTGCCGATACAGCCTCTTGCGACCGTCACGCCATCGACACCGGTTTCGAGCATCATGCGCAAGCAATCCTCGGCGCTGAAGAGATCGCCACTACCGAGGATGATCTTATCCTTGCCAACATGCTGTTTGACTTCCTTGAGGAACGACCAACGGCTAGGTCCGATGTAGCGCTGTTGGACCGTTCGACCATGGACGGTGATGCCCGAGATGCCATAAGCAAACGCACCATCGAGGATTTGATAAAAGTTGTCTCGGCTCTCTTGGGTGTCATCGATTCCGCGTCGCATTTTAATCGTCACAGGAATTTCCGGCGGGACAATGTCGCGGGTGCGTCGAACGATTTCCAACGCGACCGGTGGCTGACTGAGGTGAAAACCACCTCGGCAGCGCCCAAGTACTTTTCGGACCGGGCAACCAAAGTTGATATCGATGACACTAAAGCCGGCTTCGACGAGTTTCTGAGCACCTAAAGAAAACTGTTCAGGCTCGGCACCCATGAGTTGTCCGGCCACCGGATGCTCTTCAGGAGTGTTGTAAAGAAAGTGCTGAGTCTTTTTGCGTTCTTTGAGGCTGATGAGAAACTGATCGAGCATGACTTCGCACAGCGAGTACGATGCACCCATGCGGCGTGCAATCAAACGCATGGCCCAGTCGCTATAACCACTCAATGCAGCTTGGACGACCGGAAAGCCGATTTCGACTTTTCCGATACGAAGTGGGGCAATGCCTGGAATCATGGGTTGGTTGAATCTGTTTTGCGGAACTGACTTGCGAGGATGTCGGCGGCTTCTTGGCCAAGACTCTTCCACTGACCGATCGTTTTTTGCCGTACAAGTTTTGCAGTGGGGTACCAAGGTGAATCGTCGCGATCGAGCAACCATCGCCAATCGGGAGTAAAGCCCAAGAGCACGATTGTAGGTCGAGCCAAAGCACCAGCAAGGTGAGCCATCGATGTATCGCTCGTGACGATCCAATCAAGTTGGTGCAAGATGGCCGCAGTGTCCATGAACGCCCCACTCGACCGGTCGATGTCCGAGGGAAGTGTATAGATCGGCTTGGATCCCGTCCACTGCTTGATTTGCTCGCTCCCGCGACCAAACTGCAGACTCACAAGCTGCACATCATCGAGTTGGCTTAAAGGCTCAAGCGATGAGAGAGGGAACGATCGAAACATATCGGCTTGATGGTCTGGATTTCCTTGCCATACAAGGCCGATGCGACGTTTTGCAGGCGGGAGGATTTCGTTGATTTTGCGTTTCCAGTAACCCACCAAGCTCTCGGGGATTTTGATGTAGGGAACTTGTCCTGGAATGTTGCTCAGATCGGTTTTGAGCACATCGGCAACATCGATCAGCGAGCAGTGATAGTCAAAGGGCTCTTCGACTTTCCAAGAATTGGGAATCAGCGATGAAATCCCCGGGCAACCCCTTGAAGGTCTTGGCCTTTCCATTTGGGTTGGGCATAGGGGTGCTTGATCGCTTCGACGCATTCCCAGCGGTGGCGATATTCTTGCCAACCGGTTTCAAAGTTCCCTTGGAGCAGATTAATTACGCCCAGGTTGCGATGCAATTCTGCATCCTGGGGTTGGAGTCGCATCGCATCGGCATAATACTTCAGAGCCAGATCGATCCGGCCTGTCCATGCATGGAGCGTCCCTCGATTGCGGTAGGCGTTGAAGTAATCAGGTTTGATGTTGATCGCCTGTTGGAAGCGATTGTCGGATTCCTCGATACGACCGAGATAACGCAAGGAATTGCCGAGGTTGTTGAGTGCGATAGGAAACGATGGTTGCAGCGCAACGGCCTTCTCGTAGGCTTCGACGGCTTTGGCATAGTCTCGCTGGTCGTGCAAGGCAATGCCTAGGTAGCACCAAGCATTGGCGTTGTTGGGTTCCTTCCGAAGGACTTCCTCGTAGGCTTGTTTTGCAACAGGAATGTTCCCTTGCTGATGGACACGCCAAGCGGCAACGAGTTTTTGTTGGCTATCAGACATGCGTTTCGGTGGCCTGTGGTTCGAATCTCGCTTTTCGAGGGCGGTCAAAATAGGCGAGCAGGGCAGGCAGGAGGAACATATCGCAAAGCAGAGCGGAGATCAGAGTAACCAAGCCCAGTTCCGCAAAGATACGATGGTCTCGGGTATCTGAAGTGAGGACCGAACAGAAGCCCGCGATAAGGACAATCGTTGTCATGATGATGCCGGTTCCGACTTCTCGAAAGGATCTCTTGATAATCGACTCGACTGTGCCACCTCGCTTGGATTCCTCTAAGTACCTCGAGACAAAATGGATCGTATCGTCGACTGCGATTCCCAAGCAAATCGTAAAGCAACATACACTAACGACTTCCAGTGGGTGTTTAACCAAGACCATGTAAGTCGCGGAAGCCAACAAGGGAAGCAGGTTGGGAACAATTGCAATGAGCCCGAGTCTCAGAGATCGGAAAGCGATTGTTAGGATTAAGAAAACAATCAGTGCGGCACCTCCAAGGCTGGCGCTTAGGTCATGGACGATGGAGTATAGGTTTCTCCACCGCCAGATCGCATCGCCTTGCATCTCCATAGATAGTCCTGGGTTCTCCGAGATGATGGATTGCAGATTTTTTTCGATTCGCTCGTAAGTTGGTTTGTAGGTCGCGGTACCCAAGTCCATGCATCGATAAGTAATCGTTGCTGTAGATTTCTCGACATTGAATAATCGCTGTCTCAAAGGCGGCGGAAGAAGTTCCGCCATGGACAGTTTGTCAACTGCAGTGCCTTGTCCAGGCAGTGCATCGAGCAATGTTACCAGCGAAAGCGGATGACCGATTAAGGTTTCCTTTTTAAGTGCATTTTCAACCTGCTGGATAGCGGTTGCGACTTGTTCCTCGCTGAGTTTTTCAGGATCCCACTTTACATCAATCAAGCACACATCCAAGCCACGCATCTCTTTATCAAGAAGATTCATCGCGACTTGAGCATGACTACCGGATGGAATCGCACTGGATTTTCGATCATCTGGCCTGAGCGATGCGGCAACAATCGATAAAAGAGCCATCAGGACAATCGTGAAGTAGCTTACGACTTTTTTTCGATTCAGCACCCATTGAATCATCGGGTCAACAAAATCGATGATGTGCTTCATCGGATCGATCTCAGAGCCTGCGATGAAGCGGTTGCTCCAGCGAGTTAGGCTCAGCAACGGGAGAACTAGCATCACAGAGACCCATGTTACAATCGACCCAAGAACACATGCCAAGCCAAACTCCCGGACGACTTGGTGGCTAGCCCACATCAGTGATCCCATGTCGATCGCAGTCGTGATCGATGCCAAGAAGCATGCTAGCCCAACCATCGATAGCGAGAATTTGCATGCCAGTTTGGGACTGCAGCCTTCCCTCATGCACTTGCGAATGTGAATCATCATATGAACACCATCGATGAACCCTACAAGGCTTAGTAGAACTGGGAGGATTACGAAACTAAATGGGTTGTCTTGCAGATCGAAATAGCGTAAGAAGCCAAGCGTCCAGAAGACACCTATCATAGGAACTAAGGCGACTGCGACCACTACGGCGAACCCCCGAAAAAGAATGGCCGCCATTAGGACAATCATGCTATAGGCAATGATTTGATAACGGATTTCATTGTTGCGGTTGTTCTTCATGAGCACCATTCGCAGCGGCACACTGCCGGTGACATGGAACTCCATCGGTACACTAGGATGCTCAGCGGCAACCTCTTTGGCTGCAGCCAAGATCGGCTGGGTGCATTGAGCGTTGTCTTGAATGTAGAGCCAATCGTATTGGATCTCGATCAAGGCTGTTTGGGCATCCTCTGAGAGCATCTGCCCAACGACCAGTGGGTGCGAGACGGCTTTCTTTTTGGCGACATCAAACCGCTGCTGGGTGGCGTTACCCCTAGGCAAAATCGGTTCGCTCAAGCCGAAGATATTCAGCGGGGGAGCTTGGTCGAGCGAGCGAACCGAAGCGACCACATCGAGAGCATCGACACGATCGACAACAGCGCGGAAGGCCTGCGAACCTTCCGGAGTGAAGATCGAAGGAGATTTGACTACAAGGACTGCTTCGGCTCGTCCAGCGGTATTGCCGACACCGCCTCGGCGTCCAAAACGTCCAGGCCCCTGCGAATTGCCGGAGTTGCCAGAGTTGGATGCGTTGGATGTGTTTGCTTTAGTAGAGGATTCGCTCGAGGCGATATCCGCATTTTCGGAACTTCCAAGCCAACGAGAACGCAATCTATTGGGCCAATCCGGATCGAGGTAGCCACCGATGGCAAGTCCCGTCAGAAGGATCAGCAGGGCTAAGCACGATTTTGGATAATCGATCACGGAGGCAAATAGCCTTGCCGTGAAACTCATTTGTCCAGGCCCAAATTCCGATGGATCCGACGGTGTTGTATTCGATGGGTCGTGGAGCATCGGATTATTGACCGCCCCGCCTTTGGCTACCACCAACACCGCTTTGACCAGCTTGGATCAATTCTTCGCGTGTGATTTGGCGATCGTTGTTTCGATCGATGCGGGAGAAACCAAAATCGCGAAGGACTCGCGGTGATTCTTCCCATGATACGATGCCATCGCCATTGGAATCCCACTTGGTAAGGTAGTCCTCCGCGTACTTGACTGCCGATTGATTCGGAGCGTTCGAAGCTTTGTTCATCGAATCACCATCGCGTTCACTACGCTGGGCGATGCTTCGGCTTTGAAGGTTCCCGTCGCCGTTACGTGGTCGGGAAACCTCAAAGAATGCGACAGCCATTTCCTCCCAAGTCTGGTCTCCCCACATGACGTATTCGCCAGGTGCAGGATTGGTCGGATTGGCATCGGAGTTGTCGAATGTCGCAGTAAATTCCAAACCGTCGACGTCTGCAAGAGAAATCCGATCCGTCCATTCGTAAGTGTGTTGCCAGTTGAAATCGTAACGAGGAACATTCAGCAGGATCTCGGAACCCTCACCGCGACGGGCACGAAGCTCGAAGGCTTTGCCACGCACATGCATGTGCGGGGATACCGCCAAGAGTTCGCCGTCCTTAGGGAATCTAGGAACTCTTGCTGTGACGCTGTGGTTGTTGGCACCCGGCGGAATCTCGAAGTCTTGATCGATTCCTACGACCGTAAAGACCTCGTGGGTAACCGTTGGCTCATCGACGAACCTGAGTCCGATCTTTGACAAGTCGCTTGTCGGTCGCCCGTTAGGAGTGTAGTGCATCTGGAAGACGAACTTGGAACCAGCGGGGATTTTGCGGGCGTATCCTACAGGGAACCGGGTTGCCATTTGGCCTGGCACATAAGCCGTTAGCCAACCGATACCGATGAACTCGGCATCATCGGGAGGGCGGATAAAGACGATCGCATGATGGACTACCGACGGATCTCCAGGGATGACTTGGGCCGAGGCTACCCAGCGGTCTTCAGTGATCTTTGGGTCGACCACAAAGTACTGATAGTCGACGGTTCCTGATGCCGCAATAGGGTAAGCCTTGGTGTTCATCGGGACGACCAAGTGGGGCTCTTGCCCTAAACGCCAGCCACTATCAGCGAACTTCGCAGGGGTCAACTTGCTTGTATCGCCCAGGGGTGCCCCGGCACGAACCCATTGCCTTACGGTTTCGATTTCTTCTCGCGAAATCGATCGAGAGTTTTTGAATGAGCCGTGGGCGGGATCTGCGTGCCACGGGGGCATGCGACCCGTGTCGATTGTCTCAAGGATCATTTCCGACCAACCTTGAAGCTCGTCGGTGTTGGTGATATCGAAGGGGCCGATTTCGCCCTGCCTGTGGCACTCGGTGCAGTGCTTGTTGAAGATCGCGGCGATGGAGTCTGCGTAGTTGATCGAGGGCGAAGATGGTTCGTCCGAAGGACTGGATTTGGTTAGATAAGCGATCTTGCAACCGACCGGTTCGGTCACGGCGATCTCGGGTGTTTTGCCATCGAGGGACGAGTCGATCGCGTTGGCCAAGTCTTCGCGGGTGGTCTTTGAACGCGTGATACCCGGAGCGTATTGGTCATCGACGCGACCTCGGTAGAGGACTTCGTTCTGTTCATTGACTAAGATGACTTCTGCGGTGCGAGTAATCTTCCAGGTCTGAGCCAAAGACTGATCGGAGTCTTTGACCAACGGGAAGGTGATTTCGATTTCTTTCGCAAAGCTGCGGACGTCCTCGACGTTGTCTTGAGGGTTGCTCATCACGCCGACCCACTGAACTCCTCGGGTTGCAAATCGGCTGTGGAGTTCTTCGAGTCGTCGAGCGTAGAGTTTTGCCACTGGGCAATCGCAGCCCAGGAAGGCGTAGAGGCGGAGTTTCGAGCCAGTTGGCCACTCGATCGGTCGGTCATCGATAGACTTGAGGATCGGTGGGGCGGCACTAGCCCACAGCGTCGATAGATAGAATAGGGCCGTAATATAGATCCAGCGAACGACAAGGTTCATAAAGATTTACCGGTGCTAATTTCGTAGAATAAGGCTTTTGAACGATTGTTTTATAGGAAAACATTCAAAAACGGCAACCTGAGAATCAAATTAAGGTTCGGTAATCATGGCGGGCCTGATGTTTTGAAGGGACTCTTGATTGCCAGGGAACGGAAAATTTGGGCGATTTGCTCACGGGCTAGACCCGAAGGCTTAGCCACCAAAGCCGAAGGAACCATTTGCTCTTGGATCCTCAAATGGAAGCAACCCAGTTTGGGTGTTCTAGCCATGAGGGAGCGATTGCGATCGGAGGTACGACACTCTTTGCCGGAGTTCCAATCCCTGAAAAGTAACGAGCGAAAATCGGCTAGGATCTAATCGAATTCTTCAACCGTTTGCATCTGCAAGTTGTCGAAACCTGCGGCCCTTGCGGCATCCATGCATGCGACAACTGCTCCGTGAATGCTCATTCCATGTGCTTGGATGATCACTCTTGGAGTGACTTCTCCGTAATGCGATTTGAGTTCATGGAGTGCGAGTATCAGATCCTGTTTGTTCGATGCTTCCTGTGTCCCGACTTCATTGGAGACAATGGTATAGGCGTTGTACTCGTCGATTTGAACGTAGAAGCTTTCGACTTGATCCTTCTCTCGCTGAACAGCGCTGCGACTTGGCTTGTCCTCCTCTTGAGCGCTTGTCGGTATCGCCTTTTGGATACTGAAGGAAGCTGTCAGCATGAAGAAGATCAATAGCAGGAATGCCACGTCGACCATCGGAGTGATATCCCATTCGAGGTCTTCTTCGGATTCCTCGTGTCCCCCGCCTCGATGAGTTCTGGCTGATGGTTTGCCGTGAGGTTGACTCTCTTGTTCCTGATCAAGCGTTGGACTGCCATCGAGCAGCGTTTCCGGAGGACTCTCCGAATCTCGATTCTTACGGCGCGTTACCTTAAACTCGAAATCGCAGCTTGGACATCGAATCATTCGATCGACGAATCGATCAGGAACGACGAGTTTGCGGTCGCATGAGGTGCAGTTGGTTTGGAAACTCAAAACTCTCTTCTCCAGGTCGTGTCGATGGGTTCCAGAGTCAGCTTAAGAATTGCAGACGCCTAGTGCTCGACAGCGACCAAAATCTTTTGCTCTGGATCCAAGACGCTTCCGATGGCGTTTTGAATCCTGACAATCTGGGATGTCAGTACATTAGGTTCGGCCTGGATAAGCACGAACTTCTTTTCCATGTACTGCAGTCCGTTGGCAACGTATTCGGCAATTTCCCCAGACTGCTGTTCGTTTTCGGAAGCGAACCTTTTACCCGTTGGGGTCGATACCTCGACCGAGTCATTGGATCCGTTTTTGACCGTTAAAACGATCGCATCATGCATCGACGTCAGTTCGCCGTACTTCGCTTTCGGGAGCCGTGCGTTGGCACCCGGTGCCATGCGAGCCGAGACCATGAAGAATATAAGCAGGAGCAGCACCACATCGATCATCGGTGTGATATCGAACTCCCCGTCAAAGTTCTTCTTCTTTGCAGATTTTTTGGTGCGGATCACGATCGGACGTGGAGTTTGCGTTTGGGTATTGCGGCTTTGAAGCTATCGAAGAAGCGGTTCATTCCAAAGACGACCAGTTCTTCAAGTTCGCGGATTTTGTTGCTGATCGAGGCCATGTTGACCAGCAGTGTGACGGTAATTAGCAGTCCAACGAGCGTGTGTTCGAGGGCCATTCGAATGTCAGCCAAAAGCTGTTTGGTCGGCTCCTCTGCAGTGGCGTTTTCGAGCGTCGAAAACGCACCCATCATACCTGCCACCGTTCCGATGAGCCCCAACATCGGTGCGGCTTTGATGATCGTCGAAATCCATGAGAGCTTTGAGTTGATGTGCGCCATGACGTCAAACTGGAATCGATCCATCACCCATGACTCAAGTTTTTCTGGTTCAATGTCTCGGTTCTCTAAGGCCATCAGAACCATCATGGGAACCGCACGCTTGTCTCCCTGGCACAATTGCTTGGCACCCTCGAAATCACCAACCTCTAATTTCTGCTCGATCTGAGTCAAAAACTCATCCTGAGCCTTCTCGGTCTTGAACCGCTTAGACAAAATCCGGTTCCAAACCATGATGATGCACAATAGGCCCCAAAAAGCCGCAGCGCCCAGCACGTAATAGTCGGCGTGGCCGACGAAATCATATATCTCACCCATTCGAGCACTCTGGAACCGATCGAGGATTAAAAATGGACGTTATCCAAAGAAACTAACACGCCCTAAACCCATAGCAAGTCAGGCAAAAGCGAAACGTTGGTAAGGAAAAACCTTACTTGTTCTTTGCAGAGCAATACCTAATTGCTGCTGATCCAACCTTTTCCAGAGGCGTATCGAATCAACTCGGTGCGAGAACGAATTTCGAGTTTCGCCATCGCCCTGGCTTTATGTGTTTCAACCGTTTTTGTGCTGATTTCCAGAAACCTCGCAACCTCCTTGTTGGTATAGCCACTTGCAATCAGCTTCAGCACCTCTTGTTCGCGTTCGCTGAGTGTCCCCTTGCTTGTGTCGCTTTTGTCTCGATGCTTCGAGCCCAAAGATTCTTGCAGCAACTGCTCGAGCACTGAGGAATCCACAAAACGTTCCGATCGAAACACCGTTTCGATCGCTTTGATCAATTCGCCAGCAGAAGATCTCTTCAGAAGATATCCCAATACACCTAGGCTTAGCAATTCATTGAAATAAGCTCGATCCTCGTTGGCTGTTAACGCTAGAAGTCGACGCTGGTTTGGGTGCTTTTCGTTGAGGGTTCTTGCAAATTCGATTCCGCCGGTCACAGGCAGGCTGATGTCAAATAGCACCACATCGGGAGTCAATTTCTCTAAGATTTCAAGCGCCTCTTTACTATTAGATGCTTCTGCAATCACCTGCATCGACGCATGCGTCTCGATCAGTAGCCGGAGTCCCTGACGGACAACCAAGTGATCTTCGACCAGTAAGATTTGTATCGGATTTGTCATTGCTCTCGAACCGTATTCTCGGACAGTCACCGTTTAGACGGATAAAGATATCCGAGTCAATCACCTCTGAAAATCCTTACTGAGGCTGCTCAAAAACCTGACATGCTTTCGGGGGCTAAATCATACGCAGCTTGGACCATAGCACCAATGGTCGCTCCATTTGGTTGTTGCACTGGCAAGGCTACAACGAAGATTTGGAGCAAAACGCCAGGGAGAACTCCCAATCTAGTACCTTGTTTTCTGGGGGTTCATGAAGTCCAGTTGAATGTAGGCTTTGTGGATTCGACAGCGAGCGAATCACTGGAGTTGGACTATCCTCGGCTTGCTATCCCTGTTGCTTTTGAGGACACCGCTGGATCTCTACGCGATGTTTGGGTTGTTCATGCTCATCGGAATCGTCAAAAAGAACGGTATCCTCCAAATCGACAAAACCAATGAGCTTCGTCGAGAAGGCGCGAAAAGAGATGCCGCGATTCTCGAAGCCAACTTCACGCGCCTAAGACCAATTCTTATGACGACCGTTATGCTCATGGCAGCCATGATCCCTATCGCTATGGGACAAGGTCCAGGAGCAAGTGCACGAGCGAGCATGGCCAAAGTAATCATCGGAGGCCAAGCCCTTTCCTTGCTTTTGAGTCTAGTCGTTACACCCGTGGTCTACGCTATTTTAGATGACCTGAAACTCTATCTATCCAAGCGTTTTGCAGGCATGACAGACTTCTTGATCCCCGCCCCAGAGCAGCCCTAGCTATTTACCGTTTAGCAAAACATCGCAAAACGTTAATGCGGCTAAGCCGTTGCGGCCTTTGAGCAGTCGCTGCTGACTCCAGTCGACCTCCTTGAGATAAGTGATCTTCGTGGCAGCAGTTGGCTCGGACAATTCAAGCGTCAGGATGTTTCCAGATACGCTTCCTGCAACTATCTTGGCCCTGATGCCATCGAGGTAAAACTCACGCACAAGCTGATCGTTCCACTCGATCGGCTGATCAAAGACCAACTCGATTCGATCGCCAGTGGAGCTTAGAGAAGCAGACGCAAGATTCGGTGGTGTTAGCGGAACGCTGGAATCTTTGCCATAGAAGTCTTTTTCGATGAGCGGCTGGGCCATTTGCGCAAACTTGCTCCAGCCCTCCAAGGGGAAATGGCAACCTCCCTCGGGCTCGACGCCCAGCGTTGATAAAATGCTCATGTTGGAAAATAGCGTTGGTAATTGCCGCTGTTTTTCTCGCAGCATGTCGCCTGAGCCACTGCGGCCACCCATGGCACAAGAGTTCGGCCAGATCTGAAACACATAGTAACGCTGGACGTTTGGAAAGTCTTCTTTCCATCCTGCGGCCATCTGGATGAAGTAGTCGTGATAAGTCTCCCAGCCAAAGCCACCTGTCGGGCCATCGGAGCCTTGATCGTTCTCCCCTTGATGCCAAAGGATTGCTCGGATGCCGTGCGTAAGCTTGGCTCTCTGAACTCGCCAAAGCATCCGACCGTAAATGCTTGTTAGATCGGTCGGGTTTGTTGCGTTGCGCTGATGCTGATCGATCCGAGTCCCACCGACTGCGGCGTTGATCATGAAGATCGGCACTTTTTGGCTATCCACGAGTCGTTTGGCAAGTTCCATGCCCCACCAACCAAGTTCGGCTCGTTGGCCGCTTTGGGCTTTCCAGACCGGAAGAACCCATAGGTTTCCCTCGTTATCCTTCGGGTTCTGCGAAGGTGACGCGTAGCTGCGAATCCAGGTATTGGTCACTGGCGGTGATTTCTCGGGTGTGTCGGTCGCAAGCGCGTTGGACTGACCATCGATCAAATAAGCATCCCCGCAAACCAGGTCGCCGACAGAGTCGATTACCCGATCTTGATCGATGCCAAACTCGATGCGGTACTTGATTAACCCTGCCTTAAGTTTGACCGCAAGGGAGTACTTCCTGTCGGCATCGAGCTTGCTGGTCGCAGTATGGATCAGTCTCTCATCGGCATAGAGTTTCAAGAAGACTTCTTGAGTGCTCGATGCGGTATCGGCATCGAGTTGACCGTTGTAGTACAGCGTTCCCTCGTTGCGATCATCCCGTGCATAGAACTGACCCTCTTGAGGTTTATCAAAGGCTTCGGGGGTGCGTGAAACCCAAGGGTCCTTTTGGGGTTCTTTGACTTTGATTCGAATCGATTGCGTTGTGGCAGAGCCACCATTGCTGATAGAAGCGGTGACATCAAGTGTTCCGCTTTGCTGAGATCGTTTCAGAGTTAGTTTTGTCGAGTCGGATTCGCTGATGATCGCAAAGGGGCTGGCTTTCCAAGAGATTTCCATTTGGTTGGCTCCTGCGGATTTCATCGCATCGAGATTACTGATGGTCGGTGTCACTTCGATCAAATCGCGACCGTTCCATTCGGCTGGGGCATTGAGAGTGAAAACAGGTTCGGGGATCTTTTCCGCAATGGTGATGTCGATGTTGCGAGATTGAACGCCGTCAGGGTAGATCGCCTTGCATTGCAACGTCACGTTGGTGTCTTGGGAGACACGACCCGCATCGAAGATGTAGGAGAATCGATCTACCGCAACGATGGATTCCTGTTGATCGCGTTTGAGAATCCAATAGATCTTGCGAGCCCCAAGGGCTTTGACGGTGAAGGTTTTTTGCGAGCCTTCGTCGATCGAAGTTTTTTCTTCCGAGATAGAGAATTCGTTACCTGGTTGAACGACAAGTCCACTGAGCGTATGCATTTCTTTTTGATTTTCAAATTGAAGCTTAGCCCAGTTAGCCGAGCGAACTTGACTGGATATTCGAACTTCGTCGATGTCACCTACATAGTCGTAGTTGTTGTACCAACCACCGAGGTAGAACCTCGCGGGGGATTTGATCGCAAGAGGAGCGTTGGGGGTTTCGGAGGAGTTGCTCAGTTGGCCGTTGATGTAGATTCGCGAATTGCCTTTTTCGTAGGTGTGTAGGATGTGAGTCCATTGGTTCAGGGGGATTCGTCCGAGGCTCGATACATTGGCACCCGAAAAGTAGCATTCCATTTCGACATGAGGTGGGCTTTTGAAATGCATAATCACTTTACCTTGGGCATGTTCGTTGCCCCAACCGAGTACTCGTCCGTTGGATTTCTCCGGGCGAATCCAAGCTTCGGTTGAATGGGAGGCCGATCCGGTTGGAAGGCCTTCGATTTGCTCTCCAGCCGATATGCCCTGGCCTCTTGCAAGATATCGAGCCAGTCCGATGCGTCCCTGTGATTCGGTAGTCTTGTTATCTTTGGTGCTAACCAAGCCGACTTCGTCTGTAAGGTTCTCGTCTAAGTGAAGGACGCTCAGGTAGTGATTAGAGGCATTGAAAACGTTCGAGCCGTTTGACTCGTTTTGGGCTTGCGGATTACCCCAACGCATATTGATTTGTTGCTGTTGGTTGCCTTGGATTTTTGGAACACGGACCCAGATGCTTGCCTCTCCTTTCGGGGCGTCCCAATGATCGATTTGGTAAGGCAGATTCGAACCGTTGGATTCGAAGCGGATATCGTGTCCGTTGGGATGGGCCGTAGAGAAGTCAAAGAAGTCTTTATGGAGGCGGATTAGGAGCGGGAAATTTTCCTCCGAGGCGTCTTCGGGTAAGTTAGCGCCTTGGGGGGTTGTGATCAGATAGATAGATCCCTGGTGAGTCCACTTCGATTCTTGGGCGAAAATTGCATGGGTATTCCACTCGACCAGTAAGGCAACCGCGAGAGCTAGGAGGGTACATCGAATGGATTTATGGACCAGAAAGGTGTGGGGTTGCGGAGGTTTCATCGAGTTTTTCCTAAAAACCCCTCTGGAGTGGCAGATGTTTATTTCCAGCGGGGCAATGAGTCGATTATCTTGTTAGAGGCGGTGGGAAAGATTAGATCCCTCCGTCGTCCCACCCACAACTCCCCACCGCTCGTTTACCAGGTAGCTAAGGGCGACCATGGAACGAAAGAAGATTGCCGAATTGAGAAATTCGGAATTTGCCTCCTTACCAAAAGCTAGCATTGCTCCCTGCGCGGGGTCTGTCCCCGGCAGCTTTATTTTAGCTAGCAAATCCTCGCGGCTGCACGATGGGTGCCTGGCACCTAAGGCGGGGTCTGTCCCCGGCAGCTTTATTTTAGCTAGCAAATCTTCGCGGCTGCACGAGGGGTGCCTGGCACCTAGGGCGGGGTCTGTCCCCTGCAGTTTTATTTTAGCTAGCAAATCCTCGCGGCTGCACGATGGGTGCCTGGCACCTAGGGCGGGGGCTGTCCCTAACGTTTGCGGTTTTTTGCTAGCAATCATTGTGGCTTTTTTTTCACAGGACGCTCAGGCTCTCGAAAAGCCAAACTCCAACTCCTCACCCAAACCGTCCGCTGACCAACCCCAACATAACTACAAATTCGAACTCGATATCCAACCCATCCTCACGGCCCGTGGTTGCAACTCCGGCCCCTGCCACGGTAAGTCCCGCGGCCAAAATGGTTTCGCCTTGTCCCTCCTAGGCTTCGACTCGGATATGGACTTCCGCTCCATCGTGACCGATGCCCGAGGTCGCCGCGTTCAACCCGCCTCTCCAGCCGATAGCCTCCTGCTCCAAAAAGCAACCGCTCAACTCCCACACGGCGGTGGTAAAAAACTCGAACCCGATTCACCCGACTACCATACCCTCTTCCAATGGATCCAATCGGGCTTCCCTCGCACCTCCGAATCCGATCCAGTTCTGACCCAGGTCTCGATTTCCCCAGGACCCAAACCCCTCGCCCCAGGTGAAGAACTGAATCTTAAAGTATCGGCTACCTACAGTGACGGCTCCGTACGCGATGTGACTTCCACCAGTGCTTATCAATCCAACGAACCAGCGGTTCTTGCCGTCAAACCCGATGGTAAAATCAAAGCTGGCTCGCTCCCAGGTGAAGCGACCATCATGGCACGCTACATGGGAAACATCGCTACGTGGTCCTCGGCCATCCCAAGACCCGATCCGGTCGATCCTAAACTCTACGCCGAACTTCCCCGCAAGAACTTCATCGACGAACTTATCTACCAACGTCTCGCCCAATTGAATATCGTGCCGAGCAAACCGGCCTCGGACTCCCAATTCCTCCGCCGTGCGTTCATCGATGTCATCGGGCGACAACCCACCAGCGAGGAGACGCGAAGTTTCCTCCAAGATACCAATCCCAACAAGCGAAACGCCTTAATCGATTCGCTCCTGGAACGACCCGAGTACGCAGACAATTGGGCTAACAAATGGGCCGATCTGTTGCGGCCTAACCCCTATCGCGTCGGTATCAAAGCCGTCTTGAGCCTCGACACCTGGATTCGCGATGCGTTCCGACAAAACATCCCCTACGATCAATTCGTTCGAGGGATCCTCACGGCTCGGGGGAGCAACTGGAAAAACGGTGCTGTGACGATCTTCCGCGACCGACGTGAACCGGACGAAATCGTTACTATGGTCAGTCAACTATTCCTCGGTATTCGACTCGACTGCGCTAAGTGTCATCAACACCCCTTCGAAGTCTACGGCCAACATGATTTCTATTCTTTCGCGGCCTTCTTCTCCCGAGTCGGCTACAAAGGAACCGGTCTTTCGCCGCCGATTTCCGGTGGCGAAGAAACCGTCCTGGTCAAATCCAGTGGTGAAGTTAAGCATCCCCTTACAGGGAAATCGCTTACCCCAAAAACCTTGCGTGGCTCCGAAGTGACCCTCTCCGAAGGTGAAGATCCTCGAGAGAAACTTGTCGATTGGATGGTAAGCGATTCCAACCCAACATTTGCCCAAGTCGCCGTTAATCGCATCTGGGCCGAACTGTTCGGTATCGGGATCGTCGACCCGGTGGACGATCTGCGAGCCACAAACCCCCCGAGCAACCCGCAATTGCTCGATCAACTCGCCGCGCATTTTCGCACAATCGGATTCAACCAAAAAGAACTTCTCCGAACCATCCTGCAGTCGCACGTTTATTCGCTTTCATCGGAACCCAACGAGACCAATCGCGGTGATCATCGCAATTTCTCTCGCCACTATCGTCAACGCTTGCGAGCCGAAGTCCTAGCCGATGCGATCTGCGATATCACCGAAACGAGTCAGGCCTACGCAGGAACCCCCAACGGTACCCGGGCCATGCAACTCTGGACAGTCCGAACCGAGTCGGAACTGCTCGATGCCTTTGGTCGCCCCGATCCGAACCAAGATCCACCTTGCGAACGTATCCCCGAATCTACGGTCGTCCAAGCCCTCCACCTGATGAACGCTCCAGCAATCGCATCAAAAATCACTGATGAAAACGGTCGAGCCAAACGCTTGGCCAGCTCCGAAAAGCCTCCGAACGAACTCGTCGAAGAGCTCTATTTGGCAACCTTTTCCCGTTTTCCTGATCCGAACGAAATTTCCGATCTAGTCAGCGAATTCGGAAAACCCAACAATGATCGACGAAAATTGGTCGAAGATATCCTCTGGTCGATGCTCAACTCTCCCGAATTTACCCACAAGGATTGAACCATGCTCCGACGTAATTGGCTTCAATTGGGAGTCGCTGGCCTAGCCGGCGGCAGTTTCACGAACTTACTCGAACTGCGAGAGGCTTGCGCGGCAAGCTTGCCCGCAGGAAGAAAAACGGCCAGCTGCATTCTGATTTGGATGGACGGTGGACCGACCCATTTCGAGACCTTCGACCCCAAGCCCGAAGCTCCAGTAGAGATCCGCGGCGAGTTCCAGCCGATCAATACCAATGTCCCAGGAATCCAAATCTGCGAGCATCTGCCCAAACTCGCAAACATGGCCGATAAGTACGCGATCGTACGCTCGGTATGCCACAACCAAGGCAACCATGGAGCAGGCAACCACTACATGATGACCGGTGCTCCGCCGAGAATCCCCGTCGGTTGCGGCGCGTTTGTTTCTTTCCATCCGAGCCTCGGATCGGTGGCTGCCAAAGAGCGTCCCGCACCTCACGGACTCCCTCCGTATTTTTCAATGCCCAGCATGTCGCGCTCAGGTGGCCCGAACTTCTTAGGTGCCAAGTACGCTCCGTTTGTTGTCGGTGGAGATCCCAACAACAAACACTTCCGAGTTCGCGATGTAGAGCTTCCTAGTGGAATCAATGATGAGCGATTCCAATCCCGTCGGGATCTTCGTCACTTGGTCGATCGCCTTCCGCGTTTTTCTGATCCATCCACAGCGGATCCTGTTGTTGCAGTCGACGAATTCTTTCAGCAAGGCGTCGAGTTGATCACAACGCCCGAAGCGCAGAAAGCCTTCGATATCCATTCGGAGTCCGATGCTACCCGCGACGCTTATGGACGCAATAGCTTTGGCCAGCGAGCGCTGCTAGCAAGACGACTGGTCGAAGCCGGAGTCCCTTTTGTGACTCTCTACGATGGTGGTTGGGATCATCACTCGGATCTCTTCGGGGCACTCAAGACCCGTCTGCCATCTTGGGATCAAACCGTCGCTGCACTCATCAGCGACCTGGATCAACGCGGATTGCTCGAAACGACCATGGTCATCGCGCTTGGTGAATTCGGTCGTACTCCAAAAATCAGTACGCTCCCAGGTCAGAGCAAAGCGGGCCGCGATCACTGGGCAAACGCCATGTCGATCTTGTTCGCAGGTGGCGGTACCCCAGGTGGTCAAGTCATCGGAGCAACCGATCGCCAAGGCCACTCGGCATGCGAACGGATCTTGGCCCCAGAGAACTTTGTCTCGACAGTGTATCTGAAGATGGGTATCGATCCAGACAAAGTCTATTACACCCCATCGGGCCGACCGACACACTTGGTCAGCGATCCGACTCCCATCAAAGAACTCATGTAGTCGATGACCAATCACCAACTCCAGGAGATGATCGGTGTTGGTCCATGGATCGGATTTGCACTTCGTTTATCGCTAGTTATCGGATCCCTTTGGGCATCGTTGGCCCAAGCTCAGAATTTAGACTCCGCTAGGCTGTTGCCTGTTGGGGGCCAGAGAGGTACGAGCGTCACGATCGAACTGCCTGGCAAGTACGAAAAATGGCCAGTTGCATTTTGGTCTCAACCGAACCAAATCCAATGGTTCGCTAGCGAAACCCCAGGAAAGATTGTTGCGAATATTCCGGCAAATGCCAATCTCGGTCTGCACTGGGTTCGACTCCATAGTCCCGAGAGCGTCTCGCCATTGTTGCGTTTTCTCGTTAGTGAGCATCCAGATGTCCTTGAAGTGGAACCTAACGATGCTTTTGCTAAGCCTCAAGTGATCGAAGCGGTGCCTGCACAGGTCCATGGAATGCTCCAAAAATCTGGAGATGTCGATCACTACCAAGTCAAACTCAGCAAGGGCCAACGTCTCGTCGCAAGTCTTGAGGCAAATCGGAAGCTCAAGTCTCCGATGGATGCTTGTTTGGAAATCGTCGACCAGCGAGGAAACATTCTTGCACAGAACCTCGATGCCCTTGGGCTCGATCCGCGCTTGGTTTTTGTCGCTCCTGCAGAGGGACTGTTTTCAGTTCGCATCTACGCATTTCCTGAGTCCCCCGACAGTACGATCGGCTATGCGGGGGGTGACAAGTACTTGTATCGATTGCAGTGTTTGGTGGGCGATGTAGACGATCTGGCCCTTGGTTTTCAATCCGAGGCCCTAGCCATCAGCGAACCGAGTCAGAGAGAAACGCCCACAGTGGTAACTTTGGTAGAAAACCAAAATCGTTATGCGTTTTATGGAACACTCGAATCGCCTAAAGACGAAGACGTCTTACAGATCGAGACCAAGGAAGCAGGTTTTTGGAAGATCACTGCCTTTGCAGAGTCGCTTGGTTCCCCTGTCGATGCGGTGATCGAAGTCTTCGGAGCAGATAATAAATCGCAAGCCAAGCAGGGTGAGTCTGGGGAGATCAAAGATCCTGTGTTGGCTAGCCAGATGAAAACAGCCGGAGTGTATCGGATTGCAATTCGCGATTTGCATGGTCGTCATGGTGCAGAGTTTCGATACCGTTTAGAGTTGGAAAATGAATTTCCTGTGGTTCTCGGTTCCGTTGCAAACGATCTGATCCAAGGCAAGCCAGATAAGCCAACGGAGATCGAAGTGACACTTGAACGTACTCATGGATGTGCCCAGGAAGCCACGATCGCACTCAAGGGGCTTGGTCCTGAATACACATGCGAGCCGGTACTTTCAAAGATGAAAGAGGATAGTGAAAAGAAAGTGGTCTTAAAGGTGGTGGCCGTACCTAAGCCAGACGGTACTCCACAGATGGGTTGGTCTGGACCGATTTCGATCGAGGTTCAGACGCAAGGTAAAGCTGAAGCGAGGCTTGCTGGCGCCTCAAACACCAAAGAGCCTTACTTGTGGCTTAAAATAGCTCCCTAGTTCGTACTCAACGCATGCACATTAGCCTCGGGCGCGCTATAATTGCAACCCGGTCAGAGCCATCTAAAGAGCAAGCGCATCGAAGGACGCTATCGAAATGCAACGTGAATGTTTCCGTCGTCGGTATCCTGAGCACAGGCTCAAAGTGCTCCTTGGTAAGATCTGTTTTCTCGTAATTTTTTGCTCAGCGTCCACCGCACAGGACGACTGGGCCGAGCGCGATTTTTGGCAGACAACCGATGGCAAGCAGGTCTCCGATGGATGGGAGTTCAAGGATGGTGCAGTTGCACTTGTAAAGCCTGGTCAAGGTGGCAACATCGTCAGTCGGCCACTTCCCTCCAACTTCGAACTCTCCTTTAGTTGGAAAATACAAAAAGGGGTCAACGGTGGACTCAAGTACCGTGTGCGCCGATTCGGAACAACTATTTTCGATAGCAACTATCTCGGTTTGGAATACCAAATTTTGGATAATCCCGCCGATAGCACTTCCAACACTTCGACCGCTTCGATCTACGACTTGGTAGGGCCCAAAAAGGAAAAGACTCTCCATCCTCCGGGCCAGTGGAATCAAGCCAAGATCGTTGCGTTAGGAGACAGTATCGAGCATTACCTCAATGGGGAGTTGGTCACCACAGGAACGACTTCCGGAGCCGCCTGGGACACCCTTATAGCGTTTAGCAAATTTTATGGTGCACGCGATTTCGGGCGAAGCGGTGATCAAGATCGATTCATGCTAACGGACCACGGTGGTGTGACGATCTACAAAGATTTTGTATTTAAACCGCTCAATGCACCCGACCTGAAAGCCATCGACAACGAAGGACCTTTTTTAGCCAACGCCAGCCGAAACAGTTGGGCCGACCAAAGCAGCATTGTGCTCTGGACGCGTACGACCAGCAGGCCGGAGATACTTCTCGATGGTAAGCCCTTTAAGAGCATCTCCAACGGGCAAGCCAGCGAGCTTGCGAAGCTCAAGGATCCTAGCAAACTCGAGCAACTGCAACTCCCTGACGGTGCAGGCTTGGATGAAATGACCGGAGCGTGTCCGGGTAAGGCCGGGCGGGTGCGACTTTCGTATTTTCAAGAGGAGCATCGCAAGGATGTCAAATCCTTGGAATGGATCACCACCCAAGCCGCCAATGACTTTACTGCGCAGTGGAAACTGGAAGGTTTGAAACCAGGTGTTACTTACATCACGATCCTCGAGGCACAAAACCTCGATGGTTCCCCTACAGCAGCGATACGAGGTGCTTTCAAAACAGCACCGGCAGAAAGCGAAAGCAGTCCGGTGAAGTTCTGTATCACCACTTGCCATGACTTCATTCGACGTGACGACGGCCCGAATGGGCATAAGATTTACCCGGCGATGAAGGCGATCGCCCCGGACTTTATCGTCCATGCTGGGGACATCGAGTACTACGACAAACCCGACCCCTGGGCACTTACCGTCCCACTGATGAGATTCAAGTGGGGTAGGATCTTTGGGCTTCCAAGCAATCGCGATTTTTACAACCACACGACATCGTATTTCATCAAAGATGATCATGACACGCTAGCGAACGACTGCTGGCCCGGTCAGACGTATGGAGCAGTAACGTTCGCTGAAGGAAAGAAGTTGTTCAATGAAGAGCAGTTTCCAAGCAAACCCGAGCGCTATCAGACTGTCCACTGGGGGAAAGAACTTCAGTTGTGGATTCTCGAAGGCCGCGACTATCGAAGTCCTAATACCTTGGCCGATGGTCCCGAAAAAACCATCCTAGGTTCCCAGCAAAAGGCGTGGCTCTCGAAATCGCTACAAGAATCCAAAGCCACTTACAAACTTATTTGCACTCCTACACCGATTGTCGGGCCTGATCGTGACAACAAGAAAGACAATCACGCCAATGCGGTCTTTGAGCATGAGGGGAATGAACTTCGTCAGATGTTTTCAAAAGTCCCAGGAGTGATTCTCTGTTGCGGTGATCGCCATTGGCAATATGCATCGGTCGATGAGGTAACGAAGGTATGGGAGTTTGGGTGTGGGCCGGGTAGTGAGAATCACGAACTGGGTTGGAAAGTCGGCGATACGCGACCCGAGCACCGCTTTCTTCGGGTTCAAGGTGGCTTTCTTTCCGGTGAGTTGACTTATGATGCAACCGGGTCGATTCCGAGGCTCACGATTCGCCATCACGATGTCACGGGCAAACAGGTAAGCGAGTTTGCATTTCCAGAGTCTTTCAAGATCGATGGATTGCAAAGGTGACTTTGAGGAAAAAGTTTTTGTCCAAGGCTTTTGGGGGACAATCAACAGAGCTTCGTAGTATGATAAAGCAGGCTCATTTCAACGCTCCTTTGTGGTTCTGGAGGCTGTCATCTTGTTGCGTCATTGGTTGATTGGCTGTCTAACGGTCTTGTTTGGTCTTCTTGGAGCATCGATGTGCTCGGCTCAGAACAGCGGTGCTTCGAGTGGAGCGGTCGCAAGTGCGCCGCTGCTGAGTGTGTCTGCTCAAGAATCTGTGACGCTTCAACCTGTTGCTGTTCAGTTACGCGTTCCATTTCGAGTCGAAGGTCGCCAGGGTGAGGAAGCGATCGCATCAATTCGGGAGCATCGCAAAACGGTCGAAAAACTCTTAGGTGAACTCGGTCGCACCGACGGCACTTATCGCTGGACGATGCCCATCTTGACCAACACGGTTCCTTTCGTCGAGAATCCCGAGTCGGCACGTCAGTGGATGCGTCGACAGGCGGCACAGATGCAGGTGAACAATCCGCAAATGCGGGGTCGCTTGCGCGAAATGCTCCTCCAAGAAGAGGAGGAACTCGATGGGGATTCCGAACCGCTGCCGTTTATTCATGCTGCGACCAATCGGCTTGTGGCCGAGTGGCCTATCACGGAAGAGACGCTCGATGGGAGTATTGAGTTTGGTGCCAAGCTTCGTCGGTTGGCACAGTCAAAGGACTTTCGAGGTACCAAGTTGCGGGTGCAACTCTCCGAGGAAGAGCTCGAGCAGATCATGCCTTTGATGGGTGCGAGTGCTTATGTTTCCTCATCGATGCCGACTGGCAATGTCGACTCTCAAGTTCTCTACGTAGGAGTACTGAGTGAGGGTCAAGAAGCCGCAGCCTTGAAGAAGTGCTTTGAGAAAGCCAAGGGGCAAGCACAGCGTTTAGCAGAAGCCGCCGGCAAGCAGCTTGGAGAAGTCCGAATGATCAGTTCGACCATCCAATCCTTGGCGCCAAGTCCCACCAACACCGGCCCGTCCTATGTCAACGGTGTGCTAGTGACTACCCCTTATGCGGTTCAAGATGCTCAAGAGAAAACCGAGCGACGGGTGCTTCAATCGAACCCGAATGACCTCGTTTTATCGGTTAGCATTCAGGTCGGATTTGAAATCCGATAAATCAATCGACTGATAAACCATGTAGCACAGACGACACAGGCGACGAGGCCCAGCACTCCCAAAAAATGCTCAGGGGTGGTCAAGTAATGGAGTGGGTGGTTCGCATCGACCGGGCCGTGTCCGGCGTGTGCCAAAGGTCCGGCAATTCGACCAGTGAGTATTTGCAACGTATCGTTCATGGATATGCTCCGTTTCTATCGAGCCTTGAATCTCTCTTTTCTGACTCGATTATCGTACAATCAAGGGTCGAGTGATACAAACCCCGGAATCGTTGAAAACCGAGAATCCTTGTAATGCAGCCCAGTTCGAGTGAAGAAACAGTGCCGCTGGCAGTGCCGATCTCAAAGAAGCAAACTCGTCTTTCGTGGTTCTGGCTCGTCACGGTGCTATGTGGAGTCTTGAGCCTCGTCCTCTTTGCAAGAGCCTATCAGAACCAAGGGGATCTGATTCACATCGAGTTCGAGCAGGGGCATGGATTGCAACCTGGGGAGTCCCTACGCTACCGAGGGATTGAGGTTGGCCGTGTCGAAAAAATCGCTTTAGCGGTACCGACGACGGAATCATCGTCGCCCCGAGATACCACGCCCGGGATTTTGGTTTCAGTGCGGTTGAATCCCAGTGCTCGTCGCGTCGTTACCGATGGAACCATTTTTTGGATCGCCAGACCGATTGTCTCTTTTGATTCGATCCGGGGGCTCGATACGATCGTTGGTCCTAAGTACATTGCGATGGAGCCCGGGCCGAGCGACAAATACAGCGTCAAGCGTTTTGCAGGTTTGGAGTCGGCCCCCCCGATTCGACCTAAAGAGGGATCGGTCGAAATCATCCTCGATTCCCCAAAACGTTATGGTTTGGACAGCGGTACGCCCATTCTTCACCGGGGGTTCCATGTGGGCGATGTCCTCTCGGTGACCTTGGCCAGCGACGCACGCAGTGTTCTGGTACGATGTGCGATCGACCCAGAGTTCCATGAACTAGTGCGAACCAATACCAAGTTTTGGTTGCGAAGTGGTTGGCGAGTTAGCCTTGGAATCACAGGTTTGGAACTCGAAGCCGATTCGTTGAGCCAAGTTCTCTACGGTGGGATCGAGTTTGCTACGCCAGACTCCAAGGGGAAGGTCGTCGGCACGGGTGCTAGGTTCGTCCTTCACGAGAAACCCGATGACGATTGGGATCAGTGGAAACCCTCGCTTCCCTACGGTGCGATTTGGGATAAGTTGCAGCGTCAATCGCCCGTCAGTTACCGCACTAGCTTGGTCTGGAAACAAAACTCCTTTGGTTTTCAGGTCGATAAACAAAAACTAGGTTGGGGACTCCTGCTTGACGACGGGTCGATGCTCTGTCGTGAGGACTTTGCCACCCTTTCAAAGTCGGCCATCGATAAAAGCGGTCAACTGGAAGTAGCCGGGGTGTCGCAGGAGACCTTCGATCCCATGGAAACGATCCCGCTTTCGGATGGAAGCAAGGTGGTGCGTATCAAGTTGACTGCCCAGCCATCCATTGCCGAACCACTGCTCGATGCAAGCCAATTTCTTCGGCCTGTTGATTTCGGTGCAGCCGATTCTTTGGCTAGAGATATTTTGATCGTAGGATCCGAGACGGAGCGGTCGGTGCTCGTCGATGGTAGTCGGTATTCCAAAACCGATCGTGGCTTGCAACTCGATAGTACTTTTGAGCTCTCTGGGGAGTTTGACGGCACGCCGGTGGTCGATGTCCAGCAGGGGCGGTGGTTAGGTGTCATGCGCAAGGGGCCTAAAGGGTGGTTAGTAGCACTGCCGACGCGGTGAGGTTAGCGTTTGTTAATGTTGTGAATTTTGTGCGAAGCCGATTTCGGTAACTGGGATCGAGCTAGCCCCCTTAGTTGACAGGTTTGTATAAAATGCTCATGTGGCGAAGCAATGCATATGCAGGTCGAATTCGCCGCTAGAGCCACATCCCAGGAGCCGCACAAGTGTCGAGACGAATTCAAGGAAAGGTCGTCGAGGTTTCCAGCAATGGGGACTTGATCACCGACATTGCCCCCACGGCTTGGAACGATGTTCCTCGTTCGACCGAGACGAGAATCTTGGTCGATCAGGAACATGAGACCGTCGGTCTCTTTGGGGATGATCATCAGCAACCGGCCATGACGCTCATTGCGATCGCCGATGGGGATGCACCGCTGAAGCTCCATTTGGTCGAAGACTCTGCGGCGATCATGCTCGGTGTTCGAGCAGGAGCGAGCGTCGAAATTCGTTGGTAGTGTATCTATCTACTCGGGTAGCAGAAATACAGCACTCGAGCGAGCCGGGAGCGTCACAGTAGCTATCGGAATTTTGGATTCTCGCTCGACCCGCAGCACGTTGTTGCTACCTAGAAGGTCATCGCATTGAAACGACCAACCCTTGGTCAGGGACTTGCAGGGCAATACCGAGGGATCCAGCTCGATCGTTGCGGCTTGTGTGTCGTTGTTTAGGGCGATGACAAGTGTGTGCTGATCGCTGATGCGAGCATAGGCATAGTGTTGCTCGGCATCGACCAAGTCAAGAGACTTGCCAGTTGATAATGCTCCATAGGCTTTGCGTAACGAACCGAGTTTAGCGATGTGGTTCCAGACAGCGCGCTCGTTGGGTTGTCGGCCAGCATCCTCGAAAGCGTTGCGTGAGTCGCCTGGAAATCCGCCGGGAAAGTCACGGCGATTATCGGGGTCTTCGCCACCGGGCATCGCCAGTTCGTCTCCGTAGTAGAGGATCGGCGTACCTCGACTGGTCATCATCAGCGTCATGGCCGATTTGAGCCCGTCGATCGATGCACCTTTCTCATGCATAAAGCGAGGCATATCGTGGACGCCGATGAAAGTAGCTAGGCGGTTCGGATCGACGTAGAGCCAGTCCCTTGCAAACATCTGATGCACTTCCCGGATGCTTTTGCCTTTGGCAAAGACATTTCGAATCGGCGTAAAGAGCCCAAAGTCAAAAAGGGTGTCGATGTTGGTATCGATACCATCGTGGCCGGCACGTCCACCTTGATAATAAGCCACCAACACCGGGTCTTGGTCATAGAGTTCTCCTAGGATTTTGGTTTTAGGGAATTCCCGTTTGACAGCACTGCCCCACTGTTGCCAAAATAGTCTTGGTACGTGCGGAAGAGTATCCATACGGATCGCATCGAAACCGGCTACACCAAGCCACCAAATCGAGTGTTGGATCAGGTACTTAGCGACCTCTGGATCATCTTGATTCAGGTCGGGAAGGACATCACCGAACCAACCTTCGAGATTGAGTTGTTGGGTTTGATAGGCGGCGCGAGGATTCATGGCCGTCCATTTCTGCCAGTTGTTCTTTAGGTGAGATTGGGCCGTACCGTTCCACCATGTGGGAGTCGGTGGGTCTTGCACCCAGACATGATAGGGCCCGGTATGATTAGCAACTTGGTCCTGGATCACCTTCATCCCACGCCGATGGGCTTGATCGATGAACGCTTTGAGATCCTCGATGGTCCCGAAATGCTCATCGACTCGGTATAGATCGATGGCTCCATATCCGTGGTAACCGGTCGTTGGCACGGGCTCAGTACCACCTGGTTCGGGATGCATTTCTTTTAAGTCTGGTGCATCGTTGTTATCGTAGATTGGGGTGGTCCAAATCGCTGTGGCTCCAAGGCTTTGGATGTAATCGAGTTTGCTGGTGATGCCTTGGATATCTCCACCGTGATAGAAACGAGATTTTTTGCGGTCGTAGATATCTAGGGATTTTGTTGGGCGATTGTTTGCAGGATCGGAATCGCAGAAACGATCGGGCATGAGAAAGTAGATGAAGTCCTCGGGACCAAATCCAGCCGGTTCCACCCAGGGATACTCAAGCACATCCCAAGAGAACTGAGTTTTGATGCTTGGGGAATTCACCGGGTTGCGGGTAAGTTCAATCATCACCGGACCGGGCCTGCAGTCAGGTGCGATGTGCAGATCGGCAAACAAGTAGTGACCGTTTTGGCTAGCGCTAAGGTTCGTAAAGACGAGCCCCTCGCGGTCGGCCGACAAAGTGAGTTTGTCGGTTAAACCTTGCCCACTGATCAGGAGTCGAATCGGAGTGGTCTTCGATGCGATCCACCAAGAAGGTGGTTCGACTCGGTTGACCGAAAAACCAGAGGAGGGACTGCTCGAATCCTGAGCCAAGACAGGCCTGAGAAATAGCAAGGCTACCAGACACAAACAGTATTTTTGAGACATAGACGAAGTCATTTCAGGAGAGACCAAATGGACGCACAAAAAGTCGCCGCCGGAGATTATACTATCGAGCGACTCACAGCCCAGCAGTCGATGAGCAAACCCATTCCTTCCAGCCATATACCCTTGATAAGTACCCCACCTATGCAACGAACCAGTAACAAAAATTTCTCGACCTCCTCCAATAGGAACGCAAAAGCGATGCTCCTAGGTGGGCTGCTAGCCAGTGGAACCATCAGCGGTGCGATGGCCGACAATTGGCCTCAGTGGCGAGGCCCAAAGAACGATGGCGTATCGACCGAGAAGAACATAGCGACGCAATGGTCTCCAAAAGAGAACGTGCTCTGGCGGTGCGAGTTGCCAGGTCAAGCTGGAGCGACCCCTGTGGTTTGGAACGATCGAATCTTTTTGACCAGCTCTGAAGGTGATGATTTGGTTTTGATCGCCGTCAGCACCAAGGATGGCAAGAAGCTATGGCAGCAGAAGGTCGGGTCGGGCAATCAGGACGCACGCGCCGGTGAGGGAAACTCCGCATCGCCTTCGCCAAGCACGGATGGCAAGCATGTTTGGTGTTTCTTTGGCACTGGTATCTTGGCTTGTTTCACCGTCGATGGACAAATGGTTTGGAAACTTGATGTCAACGACAAGTTTGGAAAGCTCGATATTCAATTTGGGATGACCAGCACTCCGGTGCTCGATGGCGATGCTCTTTACTTGCAATTGCTCCATGGCCCTATGCGTCGGGACGACAATACTCGCACGGGAAAAGTCATCAAGCTTGATAAGCAAACCGGTGAGACAATCTGGTCGGTGGATCGAATCACTCAAGCTGAATTCGAGTGCAAACACTCGTATGCTTCACCATTCATCTACCGAGATGGCAAGCAAGAGTTTTTGGTGGTTCATGGAGCCGACTGCATCACAGGCCATAATCTCAGCGATGGCAAGGAGCTGTGGCGATTCGGAGATCTTAATGGGCCCACGAAGATCAATCCTAAGCAGAGCGACCCGACGTTCCGTTTTGTAGCCTCGCCGTTGGTGATCCCAGGATCGATCATTGTGCCGACGGCAAAGGAAGGCCCCATGGTCGCGCTCAAGGTCAGCGATGCATTGCAAGGGGAGTCATCGGCCAAGTCCGATGTGGTCGCATGGAACATCCCCCGGACTCCCGATGTGTCGATTCCTCTGGTGGTCGATGGACTAGTTTATGTGTTGCACAAGGATGGAAAGTTGCAGTGTTTGGATCACAAGACTGGCCAGGAAATCTACTTTCAACGTACTTATACAGGTCAGCATCGATCCAGTCCGACTTATGCCGATGGCCATATCTATTTTGCATCCAACGATGGGCACTGCACGGTAGTCAAGGCAGGGCGGGATTTTCAAATCGTTTCGACCAATCCTATGGGGGAGGCCATCACTGCCAGTCCGGTCGTCGCCGATGGGGTGCTGTACATCCGTTCCTACCAAGCCTTGTACGCGATCAAGAAGCAGTAGTCTTGCGATGAAGCGGTTTGACGGAATGTTAAAATAGAACGGTCGAATCAGTTTTTTTGGTTCGACGAAGCCAGGTTTGCCGATGGGTTGCGATAGGCAATAGCATCGTTTTTTCCTGGAATTTATTGAGATCCGTCGCCATGGCTAAGCTCAGTTGGCTACAGCGTTTGTACTGGAAGCATCTTTCCAAGCCGGTTTCCGAGCGAGCTCTTTTCCTGCATGTATTGGAAAGGCCGCTCACAAGCGTTTTGGAAATTGGAATGGGATCGGGGCAACGCATAGCAAGGTTGCTGGCTCTCAACGCGACCGTATCGGATACCAAAACCATCCGATACACCGCCATCGATCCCTTTGAATCGAATTCCGATGGGCTCCCATCAGGCCAGAGCGTTCTGAGTCTCAAAGCAGCCCATCGAATCTTGTCCGAGCGAGGAGTTAAAGCCCACTTGGTTCCCGGCGAGCCGGCAAGCTGCTTAGCGAGAATCGCACACAGCGTTCTTCCGAGCGATTTGGTCATCATCGACGGCTACTGGGAAAGTGACGATGTTCATGGCCAGGCCATTGCCCAGTGGTTGCCTCGTTTGTGCCATGTTCAGTCGACTATCTTTGCTTCAAAAAAGCCTGGGGAAGCCTTCGAAAAGATACCTGTACCTAGCAACGCATTGCCAACGATTCAAACCAAGGCCGCGTAAGAGGCATGCGAGTCGTCCTGCAAAGGGTTTCGAGTGCAAGTGTGACAGTCGAAGACCAAATCGTGGGTCAAATCGCCTGCGGTTGGCTGGTTCTCTTGGGTGTCGAACAGGGAGACACGATCGGTTCAGTTCACTGGCTTGTTGAAAAGGTTGTCCACTTGAGAGCCTTTCCCGACGAGCAAGGAAAGATGAATCTTTCGGTTCAAGATGTCCGTGGTCAGTTGCTGGTCGTTTCCCAGTTCACGCTCGCGGGTGATTGCCGCAAGGGTCGTCGTCCAGGTTTTGATCGTGCTGCGGCTCCTCAGGAGGCACGAGTTCTTTACGATTCGTTTTGCGATCAAGTCGCTTCATTGGGTGTTGGTCTGCAGCGAGGTGTTTTTCAAGCGGACATGAAGGTGGCTTTGGTCAATGACGGGCCGGTCACGTTTGTGATCGATCATCCAGACAAGTCTGGGCTTTAGTTCCCCATGAGGGTTTGAAGTTCGGCCACGCGTTGTTGGATATCTTTGTGGGTCACTTGTTGCAATCGCTCGATGCTAAAGGCTTCGATGGTGTAACTGGCAATCGCTGTTCCCTGAAGGAGAGCTTGAACGAAGTCCTTTCGATCGATTTCGACTCGTGCATGCGGCGGGTGGTTAGCGGCATTGATACTTTGGGATAGATGACCGAGCAGTCCACCGGCGAAGCTGTCACCGGCTCCTGTTGGATCGATCAATTGGTCGCTCGGGTAAGCGGGTATTGAAAGCATGGTGCTGGGGCCTAGGACAAAGCAACCGTGCTCACCCTTTTTGAGGATAACCCATCGGGGTCCTAAGTTTTGGATGCTTCGTGCGGCTTGAACGTAGTTGCTTTGACCCGTGAGTTGTCGGGCTTCGACATCATTGATGAAAAGGCCATCGATTCGCGAGAGGACTTCGAGCAATTCCGATCGTTTCGTTTCGATCCACATATCGACCGTATCGGCAAAAATCAATTTCGCGTTAGGGCATTGGTCGAGGACTTGGCGTTGCACCGTTGGTATGGCTGCGGCCAAGAAGACGACTTGGGAGTCTGCAAAACAATCTGGAACACTAGGTTGATAACGATCGAACCCGTGCATTTGGATTTCAAGTGTTTCACGGTCTTGATAATCGTGAAGATAGCGGCCTTTCCAGAAATAGGATTTGGCAAGTGAATCGCTCGTAACGCCTTGCCAATCGACTCCGTGATTCAGAAAAATTTGAGTATACTCAGCAGGCCAATCATTTCCCGTGCGACCTATGACTCGCACGGGGGTATAGAAACCAGCAGCGTAGGCGAAGTAGCTGGCGCTGCCGCCGAGGACTCGTTCCCGAGAGCCTGCGGGTGTTTCTACCGAGTCGATCGCCAATGTTCCAACGCAAAGCATATTCATCGATGCAGGTTTCCAATACAAAATCAGTTAGCCAATCGGCGTTCCGACCACCTTGGTACTTGCGCAGTGGTCATTTGCAGACATTGATCACAGGATTCTATCGTCCGATTGCAGACCTGCCACCGCTTATGGCGCATCGCTGTCCGCTGGGCCCAGAGGGCGATAACTCGCTTGGCAATATGCTCGTTCACGAGAATTCTCCGCAGAGCCCAAGCGTTAAAGCAGATCTTCCGGCCGTGCTGCTACTTCACGGGCTAGGTTCTTCGCATACCGGTACTTACATGACCAACATCGCTCAAGGGCTTGTTCGGAAGGGATATCGGGTTTTTCGAGCCGATTTGCCAGGCGCGGGCAACTCGTATCTCGAAACCCCGATGCCCCCGCACGGCGCTTGCTACGATGCGATCCGCAACTGCTTGGAACACCTGAGTCAAACGCTCCATATCAACGATTGGAACTTAGCTGGTATCTCATTGGGGGGTAACATCTTGCTCAGAATGCTCGGGGAATGGAAACCTGGTCGCGTACGGATCCATCGAGCGATTGCAGTGGCACCTCCCATCGATTTGGACGCCTCGTGCAAGAACGTCGAAAAGGGGATCAATCGACTCTATGCAAGTTACTTCCTAAGGGCTCTCCGCAAGCAGTCTCGATTGCGAGGCCAACGTTGGCCTCAGTGGCAGGAGCGATTGAATCAAGCCGACTATCGAAGTTTACGGCGGTTTGACAACACCGTCACCGCACCGCTCGCAGGATTCAAAGATTCGCAAGAGTATTACGCCGCAGGATCTTCGATTCGGTGGCTAAGTGGCATTCGAGCCAAAGTTAAAATCCTAGTCGATCGACATGATCCGATTGTGCCTTATTCTCTCTTCCCGCACGCGAATTATTCCTCAACGACTGAGTTGATCGTCACGGATCGGGGAGGGCATGTTGGATACCTGCGCAAGGGTTCAACAAGTAGCGGACCTAGTCCAAGACGTTTTGAGCGATGGGCGGATCATTGGATTGTCGAAACCTTGACCGACGACTCGCAGTGGTAGTCAATGACCACTTATGAAACTCGCTCACCGGTAGTATTAAAAATGCCAGAAGCACTAAAAGCGCCCAGCGCTGAGGGCTTACTGCCGAGGTCTCTAAAACCGTTTGTCCGATCGGTAGATGCATGGCTGCAACGTGAACAGCAAACGCCAACAGTGTACCGGTTAAAAGAAGTGGGCTACGCAATGGAGAGATCATGAAGGCAGACTTTGTTTCGGATCTGCAATTGCCGATATGAATGTTCTGGAAGAGGACCAGCAACAGCAGCAGGCTGTTTCTTGCCGAAGCAACTTGCTCTTGTGTAGGATTAGAGGGGAGTAGGCAAACAAATAGAAAGTAGGAGATCAGTCCCATGGTCAAGGCTGCAAGAACCGTGCGCTCGATCATGATTCGATCGAATATCGGCTCGTTGGGGCTGCGGGGTTTGCGCGTAAGAACGTCCCCTTCGTTGGCTTCGAAAGCCAAGGCGACATCTTGGATGCCATTGGTTACTAGGTTTAGCCAAAGCAGTTGTACGGGTAACAAGGGTAGATAGGGAAGTCCTGTGAGAATTGCCAAGGCCATCAGGAGTACTTCAGCGGCTCCCGTCGAGATGGAAAGATAAATCACTTTGCGGATGTTATCGTAGGCAACACGACCTTCTTCGATCCCATTGACGATCGTCGCGAAATTGTTGTCGCTAATCACCAATGACGAAGCTTCTCTAGCAACATCCGTTCCGGCTTTACCCATCGCCACGCCGATGTTGGCTACTCGCATCGCAGGGGCATCGTTGACACCATCTCCGGTGACGGCTACGAAATGCCCCGCTTTCCGAGCGGCTTGAACCAGATCGAGTTTTTGCCTTGGTGAAACTCTTGCAAACACACGATAGCTAAGAATATCGTTCGAGCAGATCAACCCAGGGTTCTGCAAAAGCTCTTCGCCGGTGATGACTTGATTTTCCCGTTCGAGAAGGCCGATCTGCTTTGCGATGGACATTGCAGTGGCTCGATGATCACCCGTTACCATCATTACCTGTACACCGGCTTGGTGGCACTTGAGGATCGCCTCCTTGACCCCAGGGCGCAGAGGATCAAGCATTCCTATCAAGCCCAAGTAATTCAGGTCGGAAGGAATTTTTGGAGCATCGATTGGAAGTACTTCTGATTCGCATTGACCTTGGGCCAAAGCTAAAACGCGAAAGCCTTCTTCGGCTAGCCGATTGGCCTGATCCATGTAGATCTGATACCTGTTTGAATCGATCGTTTCGGTGCACATACTCAGGATGCGTTCAGGGCTTCCTTTGACACACACGAGAGTATTGCCATGGCTGCGATGAAACGTTGCAGCGAACTGGTGCTCTGGCTCGAATGGAATTTGGTTGACTTGCGGAAAGTCACTCGATAACTGCTCCCGGGTGATTCCGAGTTTTATGCCAAAGCACTGGAGTGCGATGTCTACGGCATCTCCACGCCAGACCCAAGATCCATTTCGATGATGTAGATCGGATTCATTGCACAACAGTCCGCAACGAACGAGCATGTCTAGCGGTTGGTTTTCCCCATGCGATACAGGAGATGCATTCATGCATACTTGACCAATCGGCGTATAGCCTTGGCCCGTCGCTTTTAGGATCGCACCATCGGGTAGAATGACCTGTGCAATCATCAGTTCGTTGCAAGTGAGAGTTCCGGTTTTATCGGCAGCAACGAGCGTGCAGCTTCCAAGCCCCTCTACGGCGGTCAATCGCCTGACAATAACACCGCGCTGAGCCATTCGTAGGGTAGCTACAGAAAGCGCGATCGTCATAGCGACCGGAAGACCCTCAGGAATTGCAGAAACTGCCAACGCGACAGCAAATAGCAACATTTCACCGACTGAATAATTTCCAACAAGCACACCCGCAACTGCCAGCACTCCGATTGTGATCACTAGCCAATAAGCGATCCAACGTGTGAAAGACTCCATGCGTAATTGCAACGGTGCTTTACCTGCGGTCTGGCCGAGCACATCGAGAGCTAATTGACCGACGCTGGTTTGGGTTCCTGTTGCGACAACAACTCCTTTAGCCCGTCCTCGCGTAACAATTGAGCCCGAATAAGCCATGTTCCGTCGATCGGCCAAAGGGACCAAACACGAACCGATCCAATCGGCATCCTTAAGTACCGAAAGGGACTCGCCGGTTAGTAACGACTCGTCGGTCTCGAAACCTGTTGCGATCACAAGTCGCATGTCGGCTGGGACTCGATTCCCCGACTCGAGCCATACGATGTCTCCGGGAACAACCTCACGGGCACTAATCTCGATTGCCTCACGATCTCGAATCACCGTGGAGCGAATCTCGAGAAGCTTTCGCAAAGCATAGGAACTTTGCTCTGCCCGCCATTCCTGATAGCAACCGATCGCCGAATTGAGCGTCAACACCAAACCAATAAAGGCTCCATCTTTAGCATCCCCAAGCAGTATCGAAACGCAAGCTGCAAGCCCTAGGATGTAGATTAAGGGACTTTGGAATTGAAGTAGGAAAATCTGCCACCAAGGTCGCGGTCGAGACTCGGGAAGGCAATTCATTCCATATTCAAGCAATCTCGCTTCGGCTTGTTTTTGCCCTAGCCCTGCGGATTGTGTATCGAGTCGCTCGAATAGGTCTTGTAATTCAAGCGAATGCCAAGCGTTTACTTGATCCGTCTTTTGCACGGTCGAGGTCTCCTCAAGCCAGTCGCATTGGCGGTTCCACCAAGAACCTAGAGGCCGCGCTGAGTATAGAGGATTGCTCAATCAAAGACGAATGAAATGTTGCTTAGCAATCCAAATCTATTGGCTGGATTGGGCTCGATGGGCTTGCAGATCGGATAGATCGACGAATTCCAAAGTTGAAATGTGGGTTGCTTCAAGAACCACCTTGGGTGCCATTCCCGCTTCGAGAGCTTCTTTCCACCTCAGAACGCACAAACACCATTGATCGCCTGGTTTCAAGCCGGGGAAGTCGTATTGGGGGATTGGTGTGCTGAGGTCGTTTCCCATGCTACGAGAAAATTGGAGGAACTCGGCAGTCATCTGCGCACAGACCAAGTGCATGCCGTGATCATCGGCTCTGGTATTACAGCAACCGTCCCTAAAAAAACCTGTTCTTGGATTCATCGAACAGGGCATTAGCTCTGTTCCCAATACATTGCTTGCTCCAGCCATCCCCGACACCCCTAGCTTATTGTTACGTGAAGGTCTTGATCGATGAGTTATTTATCCAAAAGTATAACCAACTTGCCCGATTGCAAATCAGTGCGAACCCGTTCAAATCGGGTTATACTACTGAAAGATAACTTGGCCAGTGGTTTGCGTTTACTGGCCATCGACCCTGACTTATCGCCAAAGAACCCAAAAGGTTTATGTCAGAACAAGCCCCTGAACCATCGATTGAAAATCCAAATCAAGATACCGCTTCGAGCCAGATCGACTCGCAGAAGAAAGGAGCTTGGACACCGGAGCCCGCTGGGGCTAGGATCAAGCCGCCTGCGGTTTCACCCCTTCGTCGATTGATACCGCCAATTATTGGCGGTTTGACATCCGTCCCCATTGCCCTTGGAATCCTGTGGTATGGGTTTGGCAAAGACATCGGCAATGCTGGGCCGACCGTAGCGCGGTATATCCCCTGGTTGGTGCCCGAGCACCTTCGTGGTTCGGCCCGTTGGCGATACAACCCCAACACCGATAGCAAGCAGAAGCAGTTCGATGCCCCAAAGGACCTCGATGCTGGAGAGTTCGGCCGCATCGGTGGCAAAAAATAATTCATCCCTTTTTCGATCTAGGAACCCTAGACAATACAAGCGATTCCAATGTCATCTAACTCAACGAAACGATTTCTGCTGGCCGGATGGATGCTTTGCTCGTTTGCGGGTTGCAAACCTGAAGCAGACGTTCAAAGGGATCTTGCTGCACAAAAAGCCGCACAAGAGGCAGCGGCCAAGGCCGCCGAACAACCCCTAGAGGCGCAGAAAGCCGGTGTGGGCGTGGGAGTCAAAGGCCGATCGCTCGAAGGTGGTTCGGAGAACAATCCTGCCACCCTCATCTCAGCGCCTGCCGCCGCTTACTTTCGAACCAAAGAAAAGATCGCTTTCGAGATTCAAATCCCACAAGCGCTCAATTTGTATATGGCTGAAAAGGGTCGCAACCCTCGTAACCATGATGAATTCATGAGAGACATTGTCGAAGCCAATCGGATTCCGTTACCCAAGTTACCCTCGGGCATGGTCTATCGCTACGATAGCGAGAAAGGGGAGTTGTGGGTTATCCCCGAAAAAGACCTCCAATCGCCATCGGGCCAGCAACCTAGCCCCTAAACAACGGGCTATGCTCTGTCGCACACGATGATTTCGGAGAAATCATCGACACTGTTCGCTAGAGCGAACATTCGTTTAACCCGCAGCCAACGGCGAGGAATTTAAATGAGCCCCCCAGGATTCTGCGTTTGGAGCAAAACGCAGGAGTTCATGCCCGAGGGTTCACCATAGTTCATGACGATAAGATCACCTTCGCCCCAGTGGCTTTGGCGAAATCATCCTCGGTCACCAGCAAATAACTCTGCTGAGCGATCCTTGGTGAGTTGCCCAGCCAAGAGCAGAACACGTGCAAGGGGAACTCTCGTTGCAGTTCGGTCTGTCTGCTGGAACGCCCCTCTTGAAATTTCACACAGTGGAACAATCGTGGCCAACCCGAGACGCTGGCGCGTCGCAACAAACGTGTCATCTCGCTGCGTAGGTTAAACGATGAGCAAATCCCTGTGCCGAATTCCGCGATTGAGGAAGCAAAGCGTCGGCGAGACGAAATGCTGGTGGATCCAGCAGTTGGGTTGACTCACGACGAAGTTTGGAAAAAAATCAAAGATGCCAGACGTTGAGTACCAGGTTCGATACACAAAACGAGATTACGGTGCAGGAGCTCGATTGGGTTTCGCTTCCAGGATGTCTGCAGGTGTCTGTGACACGACGGCCTGATCCAAATTCAGCGACTGTTCGAGAGGATCAAGCCCCAAGACGGCTTGTAGTTTCGCAAGTGCGATGTAGTACTCTCGCTCGGCATCAAGCAATTTGATTTCGGCCTCCGTCGCCTTGGCCTCTTGGGCCAAGAGGAACAGAAAGTCTTGGTTTCCAGAAGCGAACTCGCGGCGGAAGTACTCGAGCGTCTCGCGAGTTTCCCGCAAGAGTTGTTCGCTACGCAGAACCATATCGCGACTTACATCCAGCGCGTTTCTAGCAACCCTCAGTTCCATCTCGATCTTGTTGGTCATGAGCCAACGCTTTTGCTCGATCTGCTGTAGCTTGGCTTGCGTGCTATCGATCTTACCACGGGCCTTTCGTCGTTGAACCGGTACACCACCGATGACCCCCGACTCTAAAACAAAGTCTTGTTTGTCATTGAGCGAGGTTGCACGATCTCCGACGTTTTGAACCCCTTGAATGGTGAAATCCAAGTTGGGTAGGGTTTGGTTGCGTGCCAGCTCCAAATCCCATCGGAGTTTTTGCAAATCGATATTGATCAGAGCCAGTTCAGGTCGCCGTTGCTGTGCTTCCAGGAACGCGGTCTCAAAGTCTTGGAGTTCCAAGCGTACGATTTTGGGAAAATCCGTAGGAAGCCATTCGGGGCGGGCGAGCATTGGCGTCCCGTCTTGGTTTCTTAGGAACACAGCGAGTTTAAAGGCCGTGTCACGAAACTTTTGACGTGACTCGAATACTTTCAACTGCCGCTCTGAGATCGTTTGCGCATTGATGGCAAGCTCTTTGCGAGTCGATAAACCTCGCTCGAGAAGTTTGTTCAGACCGTCGTTGCGCTTGATCGCTAGTTCCAAGAGTTGCTCTTGCGCTCGAAGTACATTGCCGGCCTCGACCCAATCCCAATAGGAGGCGGCTGCCGCAAGACTTGCTCCCAGCACGTTTTGTTGGATCTCCGGTGCAACGGCTTGTTGATTGAGGTTCGCTTGGAACAATGCGACTCGATAAGGATCGATTGCACGCCCCTGCAATAGCGGCTGTACCCAGCCGACTCGGAATTCCCCACCCTTGTTGGTTTCTCTTTCTTTGTACCAAGGTTCAAAGAAACCTCGACCGATGCGATAGCCTGCTATGGCATAACCACCCCACCACAACTGTCGAGATAGACTCACGCCACTGCGACTGTTCTCGTAATAGCCAACCGGCTGATTAAGACTGAAGTAATCCAAGTGCAGGTCGTAAGCTCCGGTGGCTTGAGTCACCTCGCCACGCGCGACGTTGGCTTCGAGCCGTGCGATTTCGATCTCGGGAAAGGAGCGAAAGGTTGATGCGATGACATCCGCAAGTAGCAGCGATTCCCCGAGTTCTTGAAGTTGGTCCTGGTCGGGTGTTTTTTCTTTGGGTGGTATTGAATCACTTTCGAGCGGTGCAGGCTGCACCAACTCTGGGTTGCCTGGCACTCGTGGGCCGGTAGGTATTCTCGGCAATTGCAAAAGTTCTTGCTCGCGCTGCTCTCTTCGCTGCTTGATCACCGCTTCGAGTTCCAAGAACTTTTTTTCCCCCGCACGCAGTGGATCGGTCTCTCTAGGTGCGGCCTGCGCTTTGTCTTGTTCAGTGAGTTGCTGACCAAGTTGTACGCGAGCATCCTTGAGCATCTGCTCGAGTTCATCGAGGGTCTTGCCGGAAATCTTCGGTGGCTGCGCACGGTTTGCAGAGGGATTAGCCGGATCTTGGGCCAATACCATGCCTTGGGCGAAGGTAAGGGTAAGAGTTGCTGTGAATGCTGCCCTGAAAAAGCCTATTTGATTTTGGGTGCTTTGGGCTCTTTGGGTGCTTTGGACGATTTGTCTTCGGTGGGTTCCGAGTCGCTGATCGTTATCGGGAATCCGTTTAGTTGACGCCATATTTCGTACCCAAGTGGGACTGTTTTGAGTATTACCCAACCGTTAGCTCTAACTCCTTGCCGTAGGTATCGACTATCGGGCCACTTGGTATCCGTTACATTAGGGATAATCGTTGAAGTTTCTTCAGGTTTCCTATTTTGAGGTGGTCCAACGACGATCTTGAAGATCCCTTTTCCAGAATCGGTGGGATTGATAGCAATCACTTCACCTGGAAAGGTACCGACAGCTACCGAGGGCCAACCTACGAATTGGATAGCCGGCCAGCCTTCGAACTGTAGCCTGACGATATCTCCGACGTGGATCAAAGGTGCATCGACTCCGCGGACGGTCATTTCGACGGCGAGATCTTCGGTTTCGGGTACAACTTCAAAGAGGATATCCCCTTCCTTGACGGAGTTAGTTCCTGCTTGGCCTCGGATGGCTTGGATACGGCCTCGGCTTGGGCTTGGGACTTTGAGTCGATCGAGTTCGCCTTGTTTGGTGAGGACTTCATTGAGTTCTTTTTGAGCGTTGTTGACATCGGTGAGCGACTTATCGACGTAGTTTTGTTCTTGGAGGATTTTTTGATTGACTTCGTTGCGTTTTCTTTCGAGGTCTCGTTCTTTGCCATCGAGTTCATTGAAGGCTTTTCTGGCGGCGGCCATGTTTCCTTCGAGCTTCGCAAGTTCGCTTAGTTCTTTGTTTTTCAGTTTGTTGTAGTCGACTTCGGAGATCACATCGGGCACTAGGCCTTCGGATCGCTCTCGTTCGAGCTTAGATTGGTTGTAGGCGGCCAGTTGTTCATCGACATCGCGGGTTGCTTTGTCGAAGGAGTTGTTAGCACTTCGGACTTCGGCCTCTGCGCTTGCGATCGATTGTTGGCCTTGCATCCTTACCGATTCGACTTGGAGCCGATGGTTTTCGAAGATCACACGATATTGCGAGAGTTTCGATTGGATGGCGCTGACGGCCTCTTGAACTAGCCGCTGGGCGTCTTCGGCAAAGGGCTTGATCTCCATGATGATTTCTCCTTCGTCGACGATCGAGCCTTCGCGAAGGTCTGGTCGCATCGAGGAGATGATTCCTTTGGCGGGGCTTTCGACGGCTTGGATTCTCAACTGCGGAAGTCTGGCGGTGACCTGTCCTTCACCTCGGATCGATTGCTGCCAGGGTAGGAAGATCGAGGCCGCTAGGAGCAATACCATGAGCAAAAGCAGAGCGCGGGCCAAGCCCCTTGCGAACCAGCTCGAGCGGACCAGATGCATCGCTGGGAAGCGTTCACCGAGCTCTTGTGTGGGGCGCAAGCGAATCATACGACGATGATGAGTCGATTCGCTCTTTGGGGATTCCGTGAGGGTTGCCATTAGTGATGAGCGTTTGCAGGAGGTGTCAGTTCGATTCGTTTATCGCAGTCGTTGATGATGGGCGTATCATGAGTGACGACTAGAATTGTCCAAGGTTGAAGATCTGACCGAAGGTTCTTCCAAACGCGTTCTCGGGTTCTGGGTCCAAGTTTATCCAGACTCCCATCGATCAGGAGCAATCGAGGTCTTGAGACGATCGCCCTGGCGATCATCAGCCGGTGGGCTTGGGATCGGCTCAAGGGAAATCCGTCGGTTTGGAGCATCGTGTCGAGTCCCATGGGAAGCGAGAGAACTTCGTCCCAAAGCCCGGCGATTTGAAGCGCCTCGCGAAGATCCGAGTCGTGGATCGAGAGGCGATTGAGAGTGATGTTTTCTTGGAGCGTGCCGTGGAAGATCTCGACTTCCGCCGCGATTCCGACCATCGATCCGTCGGCAAAGCGATTCACATCGCGGGAATCGATGCCTCCGATTTCGCATAAGCCCGAATGGGGATTGCGGAGTCCTGCGATGGTTTGCAAGAGCATGGTTTTACCAGAGTGGCCCTCGCAGCAAATCGCAACTCGCTTACCAGCCCCAACAGTGAAATTGGGGATTGAAATGTGCTCTCTTCCTGTGTGAAGCACCAGATCGCGGAAGCGGACATCGACCGGTCCGATCCCTGCGTCCAGTGGCCGACTTGGAGGCACCGTAGGTAAATCGATCAGGTGCCCGACTTTGTCGGTGGCCGCCATCAAATCATAGAACGACTCGAGGCTCTTACCAACTTTGGAAAAAGCTCCTACCACGACTGCAACGACCGACACGCTAGCGACCAATTGACCGATCGTTAGAGCATTATTGAGTACCAGCCATCCTCCGAGCGAAAGCAAAGCGGAGATGGATATCGCATAGAGCAGGAGTGCAAAAAGCGACTGACGGATCAAGACAGCAAAATGTTTGCGACGCGCACTGAGGTACTCGACCACCAAACGGTTGGCTCGATCAACGGCCAGAGAACCTCCGCCGTGAACCTGGAAAGCATTCGGATGGCCGATAATGTCTTGGAGCCAATGCGCGATACGATACTTGATAAGCGACTCTTCAATGGCTGTGCGTACGCCCCCGCGTCCAAGGGCATAAATCATAACAGTCATAGCCATCAATAGAATCAAGTCGAAGGCAAGTAGATAGGGGCTGTAGATAGCAAGCAGGAGCAAACCTGCAAAGGTCTGGATCGCAAGTGCCAACAGATCAAGCAGCAAAGAGGCTGTTGCCTTCTGCATCGTCATCACATCAAAAAAGCGGTTGGCCAGTTCTGGACCGTGAATGCCGTCCATCGCAGATCGCTCGAGTCGAGGCAGCCTTTCGGCAAGATCCCCAACAATACGAACGATCATCCGGCGCTGAAGGATTTCGACGATGAAGACCTGTAGGGCTTTGATCACTGCCGAGAGTGTCAAGATCGCAAAGAGCAAAAGAGCGATCCAAATCAGAGGCTGTACCACAGAAGCAAACCCGATGGTCGTTACCATTTGCTCAACGGCCAGTGGGATTGCTAGATCTAAAAAGCTTACGACCACCGTGAAGATACCGAGGGTCCAGATGTCCTTGGACTCAAGTTTCAAAAGCCGCAAAAGCCGCTTTTGCGGAGAGATGTGCTCGGCATGATGATGAGCGTGGTGATCGTCATGTACCTTTGGGATTCGAGCTTGGTCAGGTTCGTGGCTCGAAGTGATCTTCTCGCAGCTAAGCGACGGTTCGGCGATGAAGTATTGATGCGACTTACCCGAGGCAAGCAAGCGAGAAAGCTCGCGTCGCGAGAGCGACTCGACTCCCTTGGACTGCTGACCAAGCAAGGTTGCATCAACTCGGCCTCCAGCCACCTTAGAGCAGACCACAGCGAGTTGTTGTCCGCTTGCCGATTCATAAACAATCGCCACAGGAAAATCATCCAGCAGCAATTCCCAAATATCGATCATCGATAGTTCCAGTGGCACTATCCGCAGCCCAACGGCCGTCCCAGCTCGCATGACCGACATGGCCAGCGCGTCGACCGTTCGGGCATCGTCGACCATCGAGTCGCTCAGTGCCTGGGATACCGACGAAAGCTCATGCGGCACATCCAGCCGCAGCAATAGATCAGCAATCACTTCGCGAAGAAGCTGTCGCCTAGCTAGCTGGTCCCCTGAGGGCTGTTGGCTGGAAGATTGAAGCATTCGATACCATTTAATTAGAAATCTTAATTTTAAAGGTCGGGCCGAATCCTACCTGGTTCTGGGAGGTAACCTACGTCAGTTTAGGGCAAAGGTTTGAAAGGCAACCATGTTTTTCGCACGAAAGGATGCGAAATAGCCAAGTTACGGGTGATCTTTGGGTGAATGCCAAGACTTTTACCAAACTTTGACAAGCAAATGACTTGCCACCGACGGAAGGTCTACGGGTTAGACGTTACTCTTTGGAGAGAAGATCCACGGACCTTTAAGTCCTTGGAACGAATTTCCAATGCATTGATTTCCTAACGCAAGGTTTAGCCTTTCCAAACATTAGTCATGAGAAGTCATTCCAACGAGCATGAGTCGTCTGTTGCCAATCAACTCAAGGGACCCAAGGGGCATCATGCGGAGTTGCAATCTCCGGTCTTGAGTCCGGTGGGAGAGGATTTTGAAGCGAATGTGCCGATGCGATCGGGTTCGAAATCCCAACCGAGGATTCCTGAGGTTTACCGAATCCAGTGGGGTGCAACGGCATGGCTTGTTGCCTTGCACCTAGGTGCTCTGGCTGCTCCTTGGACCTTCTCTTGGAGCGGGTTGCTCATTTGTGCAGTGATCCACTGGATCAACGGAAGCTTAGGAATCTGCCTGGGTTATCACCGTCTATTGACCCACACTGGTTTGGATGTTCCAGGTTGGGTCAAGTACACGCTAACGTTCTTCGGTGTGCTAGCGGGTGAAGGTGGTCCGATTTCTTGGACAGCCAATCACCGCAAGCATCATGCCTACAGCGATCAACCTGGTGACCCGCATTCGCCTCACGATGGGCCTTGGTGGGCTCACATGTTCTGGCTTGCATTTTCAACTGATAACGGAGACTTCAAGAGTTTCTCCAATCATTGGGTTCCAGATTTGGTCAAGGACAAGATGTTGATGTTCTTCGAGAACTTCTTTCTGCCAATTCACTTGGTTTTTGGTGCGATCCTAACTGGAATCGGTTATTGGGTTGGGGGGCCGAGCTTGGCGATGTCTTGGTTGGTTTGGGGTGTATGTGTCCGCATGGTAGCTGTCTTGCATGTGACTTGGTTTGTCAACTCTGCATCGCACATGTGGGGATACAAGAATTATCAGACTCGGGACGACAGCCGCAATCTTTGGTGGGTTGCGATCCTTGCATATGGCGAGGGGTGGCACAATAATCACCATGCTCTTCCGAGGTTGGCCCAGCATGGTCACAAATGGTGGGAATTCGACATTACCTTCCAAGCGATTCGATTCTTGCGAGCTGTTGGTTTGGCCAAAAATGTCTTTGACCTAGCGGCCTATGAGGAAAAGCAACGCAAGAGAGCCGAGCGTTCGGCTGCTTAGTCGATACCCATAAGCTGATTTTCGTTGCCGCATCCAATGCGGCGGGGGCTTGAACCGTGACCCAAGCGATCGTCGATCCAGAGCAGCTTCGTCAATTCGCGATGCTGCTTAAACGCTTCTCGGGAAACTTGGCTGATTCCACCTCCAAATTATCCCAGCAGATGCAACAGTTGAGTGCCTCTTGGAGAGACCAAGAGCATGCAAAGTTTGCTGCGGAATTCGAGCAGGAGCTCAAACAACTCGCGAGGCTTATCGAAGCCTCCGAGCGGCATGTTCCTTATCTGATCCGCAAGGCCGAGCTGATCGAAGAGTACCAACGCGGTCATGGCTAAAGCCAACGTTGAAAGCATCGAAGCCCTCGAAAAGTTCTCCGGAGCGATCGAAGCTCTCAGGGATGCATCGCGCAAGAACGCTGACGATATCCGTGATCAGTTCCAGAGAGTATCGCTTTGGCTCAGCAAGGAACTGCCAGAGTACTGGGCCGACCAACTTCGAATAGCCCAGAAGCGTTGGACGCAGGCCCGCGAAGATCTTTTGCGATGCCAAGCCAAATCGCGTGCAGAGGACGAAACCTCGTGCCTTTTTGAACGCAAAGCTCTTGATCGGGCCACTGCCCGTCGGCAATTGTGCGAGCAACGTGTTAAAATGATCCCTCAGTTGGCCATGCAGTGGGAGCAGTTTCTTCAAGAGTCCTCGCTGTGTGTTCGACAGCTTGAGGACCTCTCGGATTCCCTATTGCCCTTGGCCAACGATCGTCTCGGCAAGATGATCGAAACGCTCAAGCAATATGCAGCCCAAGGGGGAAGTTGACCCCGGAAACAACCAGCCTTGGAGCCTGCTATGCTAGGTGATCCTGTTCTTCCCGATTTCGGAATCTATCACGTTTGGCCACAAGATGGGATCGAGTCTTTCCATCCTGAGGATCGAGACAAAGTCGATGGTTGGATTCCAAGCGACTATGTCTTCGAACGCTTTGAGTACGACGGAGAGTACTACCACGTGCGTTATGGAGAGCGATTGACCTTCAGGATCAAGCCTGTTATGTGGCTTGAGATCCCCGACGAAGGTTTAAGGATTGGGGATCAAGTTGAAGTTTTGAGCAACAACATGCAAAACGATCCGCTCATTGCGCAGATCGTTGACATGCGATACTCAACGATCCACAAGGCGATCGAATACACTCTAGAGGACAACGACATGCCCATCGAAAAAGGCTATCTTGCCAGCGAATTCGTGCGGCTTACTCAGCGCGAGCATCTGCGTCCCAGAGACGTACCGGCCCCGAAACCAAAGTTTCTTGACCAGTCGGATCTACTGGGACTTGATGATGATCTTCAAGGGCCCTAGCGGCCCTTCGAATCCCGCTTGGCCTGCGCCCGCTTGCCTTTGCCCGATACATGCCCAGCGATGTTGCTCGAGCGATTCGACAGCTTCAGGCGATTGGCCTTAGCCCTGCCTTCAAGCTGTGCTTTGGCAGCAGGAGTTGGAACAACGATCCCTGTTTTGGCCGTTGACTTTACCACCTTCTTGACTGGCCCACTGGTAGGAGCCGAGCTTGCAACTGCAGTCCGCTTGGCCGTTCGCTTGGCAGCCGTTTTGACCAGAGTCTTCTTGGCCGCAGCGGTCTTGGTCGCAGCCTTGCTCGCTGCAACCTTTGTAGCCGCTGGAGCGACAACGGGTTTGGCAGCAGGAGCCGCCGCAGGTTTGGCGGTTGCCGCTTTGCGAGCAGTCGTCTTCGCAGTCTTGTTGAGAGTCTTCTTAACTCCTTGCAACTCGGTGCGAGAGGCTTGGCGAGATACCCTGGCACTGGCGGTTCGCTGCTTGGGAGTGACCTTCTTGGGTGAAGCCTCTACGGTGGTGACGGTTGAAGCCGTTGTCAAAGCGGCTTCATAAGCCACCAACGCATCGTGGATCGCTTGCTGCTTGGCGTAGGATCTGGAATCAAGATTTGGCTCACCGGTCTTTCGGCTCGCACTACGGGACTGACCCCGAGAGAGCTTTTGCCATTTGTCGGAAAGCTTCCTTGCATTGGCTGCGTTTTTCTTGAGCTGTACGGTTGATAGTTTCTCGATCGCAGGCGATCGGCTCGCAGAAATCAAATCGTACTCGGCCTTCGTGCACATCGAACGGATTTCATCTAAAGACAAGCTCATCTCAAACGCTCCAAAGAAGTATTCAACAAAGTCGCAAAACAAAAATAAATGGGACATCCGCACAGACAGACGTCCCATGTTTGAATCAGTAAGTGTAGATCAAACTTGGCAAGTTGAAAGAGGACACCACTTATCTGGTTATCTCGGCGGGCCACCCGCAGGTGCTCCACCCGGAGGTGGTCCAAAGCCTCCTGGAGGTCCAAAGCCACTAGGCGGCCCGAATCCTCCTGGAGGAGCAAAGCCACCCGGCGGAGCAAAGCCACCAGCGCCTCCCATGCCCGGTGGTGCTAATCCTGGGGGCGCAAGAGCTGAAAGCTCTTCAAGAACCTTGTCGAACTCAGCTTGGCTCTTAGCGTTCTTTAAGTTGTTCAGTGGTGCGTTGGCAATGAGCAATACCGTCGATAAGCCCTGTTGGATTTGCTCCGCGTTCATCGAAGCAATTCCAGCCTTGGCTTGCGCCATGGTCGAATCCCAACCTTCGACCAATTCCTTTGGAAGCCAGCGGCCTTCGCTTAAAACTAGGTTAATCGGAGGCGGAGGTGGTGGAGCGCCTGGTGTTTCATCAACCGAAAGAGTCGCGGTCGTCGATGAAGTTTTATCGATTCGATAATTTGGACCAGCAATTGTCAAACTCTTAGCTTGTTCGTATTGGCTTCGAATCGGATTATCTTTCGGTAAGGTTAGGATCAGCTTCTCGGCCGACTTTGACAGTTTGGTCATGTATCCGTCGAGCAGTCCTCGCATGTCTCCTTTTTGCATCCTCTTGCCATCGAAAAGGTCTTTGGAAAAGAGGTTGTCTGCAAGTTCGACCATGCCAGGATACGAGGGCTCGATTTGTGCAGCCAAGTCGCTCGGGATTTGTAATGCACTGCTATTGAGGATAAATTTTTGCTGCTTACGCAGAATCTCGATGATCGAGGTTCGAGTTCTTTTGAGCATGTCGAAGCTTCGGGTATCAACCTTGTTTGCGAAAGCGACCATCAGCTCTTCGAGTTGTTTTTGTTTCGAGGCGGGCATTGCATCCCAAAGGACGATGTAGTTGTCCTTCGATGTTTGCTGGTAGATTAAATCGACAAACTCTTTGGGGTCCATGTTGTCCTGAAACTTAGTCACAGGATTAGTTGCCGATGCACTGGTTGGATCTGGTGCATCGGAAGTGGAAGGAGTCGGGTTGGATTTGGCTGGAGAGGAACTCGGTGCTTTTGGGGCTTTTGGACTAGACATCCCCCCTTTGGACTTGGCGAGTTCCAAGCTCTCGGGGCTGAGTCTATCGAATGGAATCTTGATGTCCTTTCCATCGAGTTTTCTTAAAACGACTTGCTCGCCCTCGATCCGAACAAACTGCGCGTCGACTTTAAAACGCCCTGTGTTGTCAGACCATTGAAGGAACTTTTCCTGAGCGATCGCGCTGCCAGAAAGGATCGCAAGGCTTACAAAAATTGAAGAGCACAGGCGGAACATTCGGGAGCAACACATGCGTTTCCCGGTTGCATCGGATGCGTGATGGGTCATGGAAAAAGAACTCCGAAAAGTGATAAACGACCGTTTATGAAACGGACTCTGGTTCAGCAATAGGATACGTTGGAAACAGGGTTTGCTCCACCGTTTTTACAGTTTCTTACACGAGCTACTTGGGAAAATCCCAAGCTGCAAACGGTCTGTTTGCTACAATTTTGGCTTCCGCGATCGAATAAACCTCCACTTGATCCAACCCAGTAATGAGCAATCCCCTGATGTTTTACCGCTGCATGGTGCGAGTCTTTTTGTTTCTGTCGGTGCTTCCGCTGGCTATCGGCAACCTGCAAGGATTCGGACAAGATCCACCGGTCAAGCTCATTTTCGACACCGATATGGGCAACGACTGCGATGATGCGTTAGCTTTGGCGATGATCCATTCGCTGCAGTCGCGAGGCGAGTGCCAATTGCTGGCCGTGACGATCACCAAGGATCATGCATTGGCGGCCCCGTTTGTCGACTGCGTTAATACGTTCTATGGTCGCGGCAACATCCCTATCGGTGTATGTCGAAACTCAGGAAAAACCCCTGACGCAGGGAAATACAATCAAGTTGCCAAGATCACCGACGATGGCAAACTCCGATTCCAGCATGACTTGCTCTCCGGCAACGACGCTCCAACGGCAGTCGAAGTCCTCCGTCGAACCTTAGCCACCTGTGCCGATGCATCGGTGGTGGTTGTCCAAGTTGGTTTCTCGACGAACCTTGCCAACCTCTTAGCATCCCCTGCCGATGCGATTGATCCACTGAGTGGACGTGAACTGTTTGCCAAAAAAGTCAAACTTGTTTCGATCATGGCCGGGGCCTTTACCAAGATCCCGAATGATAAAGGGGAACTTACCGATCATCGCGAGTACAACGTTGCTGAAGATATCCCGTCGATCAAGAAGCTCGTCGAGTTGTGCGATGTTCCGATTCTTTGGAGTGGCTTCGAGATCGGTCTGAATCTCACCTATCCGCATCAGAGCATTCTGAAAGATTACCGCTACGTTGCCCATCATCCGATCTCAGAAGCCTACATCGCTTACATTCCTCCCCCTCACGATCGGCCTACGTGGGATCTGACAAGCGTGCTAGCGGCCGTGCGACCCGATCGGGGTTACTTCGAGGTGAGCAAACCTGGCCGAGTGACGATCACCGACGATGCCTTGAGCCGCTTTGAAGAGGATCCTCAAGGGAAGCATCGGTATTTGATCCTTAACCCCGCATTGATCGAGAAAACTCGGGAAGCCTTGGTTCAGCTTTCGAGCCAACCTCCAAGTCGTTAGGCAACGCAATCCAGGGTGGGCGCTACGTAACCCAGGGCGGGCGCTACGCTCTGCCCTGGGCTATCTCAGTATGCCCCTTTGGGGCAATATCTCATTGTGCCCCGTTGGGGCAATGCGTTCGCTGGGGCATCGTACGAAATCCGATCGTTGTTAAGCAACTCGTTTGATGTTGGCTTCTGCCGAATTGAGTTTGTTGTAGAGGGTTTTGATACTGATTCCGAGTTCTTCGGCTGCGGCAGCCTTGTTGCCGTTGTGACGCTGAACGGCTTCTTGCACGGCGAGGACTTCAAGCTCCTTGAGGCTTTTGGGCATCTCTCGCAGGGGTTGCACAGCCGGCTGGTCTGTCGCGACTTTGATGTCTCGACGTAGCTTGCGTTCGACTAAATGCCTTGGCAAATGCTCGGGTAGAATCGGAGGATACTCGCATAAAATCGTCGCATGTTCGATCACGTTGGCAAGCTCTCGAACATTCCCTGGCCAAGGATGCTGTAGGAGCAGTTCGATTGCCTCGGGTGAAAAAATCGATTCAAGCGAAGCATGCTCTGGATGGTGCCTGAGGTACAAATATTTCGCCAACGACATGACATCTTCGACCCGTTGGCGCAAAGGTGGTACGTGGATCTCGAAGGCATTGATGCGAAACAAAAGATCCTCCCGAAAACTACCCGATTCGACCATGCTTTCGAGATCTCTGTGTGTGGCGCATACGACTCGGGTGTCGACATGGATGATTTGGTTATCTCCGACACGCCGCAGATCGCCGCTTTCGAGCACCCTCAATAGTTTGGCTTGCATGGCCAAGGGCAACTCGCCGATCTCATCGAGAAATACCGTGCCTCCGTTGGCAGCTTCGAATAACCCTTGCCTTTGCACATCCGCACCAGTGAATGCACCTTTGACGTGTCCAAACAATTCGCTCTCGATCAAGTGCTCGGGTAACGCTCCGCAATTGATCGCGATAAAAGGTTTGTCGCAACGAAGGCTCTTTTCATGAACCGAACGAGCCACAAGTTCCTTGCCGCAGCCTGTTTCGCCTCGAATCAAAACCGTGCTATTGGTTGGAGCGACGCGAGAAACGAGTTTAGCGATCCCTTGCATGGCTTTTGACTCGCCGATGATCTGGGTCGTTCCAGAGGATTTGCTTCGTTCGAGCCGTTGCAACTCAGCCGTGCGTTGCTTGAGTTTGCGTCTTTGAGCCACACGTTGCAAAAGTTCGCTCAGCTCGGAAAAACGGCAAGGTTTACTCAGATAATCGATCACTCCAAAACGAAGGGCTGCGACGGCCGTTTCCAAGGAACGTTTTCCGGTCAAAACGATCGCTTCGGTTGCAGGTGAAAGCACCGATGCTCGCTCGATGACTTGGATCCCATTCATTCCAGGCATGTCCAAGTCGACGATCAAGCAATCGAATTGCTCTTTTTCTAAAGCCGCAACAGCGGTGTAACCGTCTGGGCAGACTGTGACCCGATGTCCATAAAAAGGCAACTCCAATCGAGCGATTTCCTGAAGCTCTTTCTCGTCGTCGGCAAAGAGAATCGAAAGGCTTTCAGGCGACGGCAAGTTCGTTTTGGTTGTCATAAAGGGAATCGTTCGTGAGTTTCGAAGGCAAAACAATTTCAAATCGAGAGCCCATACCCGGCCCATCGCTGCGCGGTGTGATCCGACCGCCATGATCGGTGATGATTCGGTTGGTGATCGGAAGACCTAGCCCAGTACCGCGTCCATCACGACGCCTCGTGAAGAAGGGCTCAAACAAATGCTTCAACACCTCTAGATCCATCCCGCATCCGTTGTCTTCGATGACCAAGTGGACTTGATCTAATTCAGGTCGGTTTTGGACCTTCACTCGCACGAGCCCTGACTTTGAATCCGGATCGAGCGATTCAAGCGCGTTGGTAACGAGGTTCAAAACCACTTGTTTCATTTCCTGAGGACAAGCCCAGGCATTGGCGGGTTGATCGGAGAGTTCGCATTCGACTCGCTGCGAACGGTACGGCCCAAGATGTCGAACCATTTCGACCACGTCCTCGACGACCTCATTCATGTCCGTTGACTCCTTGCGCTGAACGGTACCGAGTCGCGAAAAGTCCAAGAGCCGTTCGGTGATCCCTTTGCATCGGAACGCCTCATCCTGGATTCGTCGCAAATAAGTGCGCAGCGTCTCGATATCGGTACCTACTAGCGCCGAACCATGGTTCGAAACGGTGATGGCTTGGTCTTTTGTAGTCTCGTCGGCAGACTGCAAAACTGGATGCAAGATGCGGTGCAATCGAGCTTCGAGAGCTTCGGCGCTCCAAGCGATCGCGGCCAGCGGGTTGTTGATTTCATGAGCAACTCCAGCGGCCAAAAAACCAACGCTAGCTAGTTGCTCGTTGCGAATAACCTCTTCGGATCTTTGCCTGACCTGTTCCTTGAGATCTTTTTGAATGGCCAAGAAGCTTTGGGCTCCAAGATTGATCGCATGTGCCAATTCGGCGATCTCGTCGGAACTCGACGTATGGATCCTGTAACCAAAATCGCACTGCGCGACTCGACGTGCTCCAAACAAAAGATTCTTAAAGGGACGAACCACTGCCGAGCGAGCATAAATAAACAGTCCGATGAGCATCCCTGCGGCCACGATCGCGCTGCTCCATGTCATGACAATCCACGTGCGATACCGCGTGCGAACCTCGTCGCGAAAACTAACCATACGACGGGTTAACAAGTCCGGTAATTGATGGGCTAAATCCCCCAGTTGGTCCAGATCCTGGTCTTGCTGCATTCTTGCAATACGATTGATGACCAAGTCCTTGCGCCCATTTCGCCAAGCGATCTCATTGATCAGCTCCCCGATCTTCTCAGCCGTCTGAAGCTCCTCTGAACGATCGGCAAGAAATAGAGCATCCGAGTGCGAACTTTCGAGCCGGGATTTGTATCTAGCTAGGATCTCTCGAACATGCTGCAAACGGTCGGAGAAAGCAGGACGCATGTAGGTGCTCGAAGGATCGGTGTCCTGCATCGAGAAACTCAGTATCTCATGAGTCTGTGCTGGCTCCTGATCCAACCGCAAATCATCGATCGCACGCGTCAACTCAGCCGTCAGAGGGATCTCGCTGGCTCGACTACTAAGGGTCCCCACGAGTTCCTTGTAAGCATACACGCCACGGAACGAGCTATAGCCCAAGGCTGCGATGACTAGCCCCAAGACTACCATCGCAATCTGCAACTTTTTTCGGATCGTCCAACGGGAAAGCATCTTCGACTCGCAAGACCAAGGAACCCTTCTTTGAAGGATCCCTTGTATCAAAGGCGAGTGTTTTCCCGCAATGTCAGAATTTGCTAGCTATTACTGGCCACCGCCGTTGCTAGCATAGCGATCGCTCTTGGGATTGCCCCCCGTTTGCAGGTAAACAAGAAGATCGAATACCTCGTCTGGAGTGAGCGTATCGAGCAATCCACTGGGCATCATCGATACCTTGCTGGGCTTCATGTCCACGATATCGCTGCGTTTAAGGTTTGTAAAATTACCTGGATCGAGCATGTTCGTTGCGATCATAAGATTGTCGCCATTGAGGTTGGCAACGCGTCCGATGACCGTTTCTTCCTCGGTCTGAAAAACGGTCGCTTCGTACTGATCGCTGATCTCTTTATTCGGTTCGATGATCGCCGTGAGCATGTCCTTGGTCGAAAACCGTTGGGATGAGGCGGTCAAATCAGGTCCTTGGATTCCACCTTGGCCTGCGAAACGATGGCACTTGTAGCACTGCGCCACTGCAAACATTTGCTTGCCTCGCTCGTAATTAAAACCACCCTTCTTTGTCGCGAACTTCTCTGCCAATTCATCGACCGTCCACTGCTTGACCATCGCTCGTGGTGCAAGATCTGCAAGTGGGTCCTTTGGTGCAGGCAACGGTCCGATGAGTTCCCCAAGAGCGGTTTTATCTTCATCTTCCAAGTTGACGATTGCGACTTTGCGAATATTCTCAAGAAACCCTCCAAAGGAAGCTCCACCTCGGGCAGTGCCGATATCATAGAACCATTGGAAATAAGCCTTTCGGGTCTGCGGCGTCCAACCTTGCTGAGCTTCTCGAAGGCAGAAAGCGTAGTGGATCTGTTGCTCGGCCGAATTAGAACTGTTCATCTGAGCCACACACCGATCGATGATCTTGGGCGCACTTAAGTAGATCAAGACTCTCGCAAGCTCGCGATCGACCAGGGCATCTCCGTCGGCCACCGGGAAATGGGAATCCAACTGTTGGACGATCTTTTGACGTATGGCGGCGTCACCTTCGCCCAATCGCAGGAAGCTCAACTGATAGGCTCGCAAAAGCTCGAGTCGCTGGGTATTGGTAAGCTTGCTCCAGTCCAATCGAAGTAGGCTATTTTGAATATCGGCTTGATCGGCAGGCGTGCCCTTGCGAGCAAGCGCGATGGCCATGGTGATGGCCGCTTGGGCAGGCAAGGCCTGCTGAACCGGATCTCTCCATAGTTTCGAGTCGAAATGCTCCAGGGCCAATCTAGCTGCGGTTCTCAAAGCGCGGTCCGGACTTCCGACGTATCGCATGGCCGTGGAGATGTCGAGCTGGGCACCTGGCTGGTGCATGGCTTCGAGCTGCCGCCGCGCGGCGCGGGCCGTCTTGGCAAGATCGTTATCAGGATAGGCCGCTTTTTGCGTGCTTTCGTTTCCAACGTATCGAATCCTATAGAGGGCCGACTGTGTTTTGCGACCACCGATGGTCATGTACATGCAACCTTGCTCGGGGTGGATCAACAAATCGGTCACTGGCATCGGAGAAGCGCTGACAAAAGGTTCAAAGGTACTCTTATACGATGCACCATCGGGCTCGAGGTTTACGGCATAGACAACCCCGTAACTCCAGTCGCTGATGAAGAGTGCATTTTGGAATTTTGCAGGGAATTTAGCCCCGGTTCCAAAAGTGATGCCCGTTGGCGAACCATAACCGATATTGGCGACAGCACCAAAGCTGTCCGCAAAGTATTCGGGCCATTTCCCTGTTCCGTTTCTCCAACCAAATTCAGCACCGCTGATGACGTGGTTGACGCGGGTCGGACGGTACCATGGAGTTCCTATATCCCATTCCATATCGGCATCGTAGGTGAATAGATCGCCAAGTGGGTTAAACGCGATGTCGTATTCGTTTCGAAAGCCTGTCGAGACCAGTTCAATGTCGCTACCATCGGGGTTGAAGCTCAGGATAAACCCTCCCGGGGCCAAACGATTGGCCATGAAACCCCGAGCATCGGGCATGCGCCCGAGCATATGGTCTTCGCTCCAATGCCGAGGCACCCGCGATCGATCGATTCGCTCAGGTAGATCGGACTGATTTCCAGCACACAGATACAGTCGTCCGTCCGGGCCTGGAATGATCGCATGGGGACCGTGCTCGCCACCGCCAGTCAAGGGGATGATCCGCTCAATTTTCTCGAACTGTTCATCCCCGTCGAGGTCTTGAAGGCGATAGAGTCCTGGTCCTCGCGGAGCATCCTGTTGATCTTTGTTGAGGATCCCTTCGCCGTTGACATCGACGTAAAGCCCATCCTTGGTGTGCAAGAGGCCTTGGGCCATACCAAGATTGACGTTGATCGCTTCGACCTTGGTCTCCGAGGCTTTGCCGGGCATCCCTGGTGTGACACGGTAGAGTTTGCCGTACTGATCCGAGACGATCAATCGACCTTTGAGATCTACGCACATGGCCACCCACGATCCCTGCTCTTTGGCTGGGACTTCGTAAACCATTTCGACTTCGAAGCCCTCAGGGGCTCGAAACGATTTGGCGGGTGTTGCACCTAAACCTTGCTTCTTTACAGCGGGCTCTTTGGAGTCTTGAGCGACTAAACGATGAGCACTACAGGGAACCCAAGCGACAGCAACACCTGCTGCGATCGCAACAGCCAACGAAAACACTTTACGCATGGAACGCTTCGATAACTTTTACAAAGGAGCAAAATAGAAAGCCGTTAGGAAAACAGCTCCGTGACCGCTTGTGCCTTAACCAATTCACGCGGTTGGTTGAGGTGGTTGTAAACGATCGTTTCAGGTTCGATACCAAAGGCGTGATAGATTGTTGCAAGCAGTTGCGCAGGATGCACTGGAGATTCGATCGGAGCGCTAGCCGTTTTGTCACTCTTGCCGTGCACATAACCTCGCTTAATCCCTGCTCCGGCGATGACCGAGGTGTAGCAGTAGGGCCAGTGGTCGCGTCCGTCGTCGCTATTGCCATTACCGCTGGTGCTTACGCCTCGCTCTGGCGATCGTCCAAACTCACCGACGGCCACCAGCAAGGTGTCTTCGAGAAGCCCACGTTGATCGAGGTCTTCGACGAGGGTCGACAGACCCGCATCGAGCATCGGAGCGGATTGGTTCTTCATTCGCTTGGAAAGATCGACGTGATGGTCCCACGAGTGGTTGTCGCTGTTTGCAACCTTGGGCCACACCACTTCGACGACTCGCGTGCCGGCTTCGATGAGTCGTCGAGCCAGCAAACAGCTTTGTCCAAACGTATTGCGTCCATAAGCATCTTTGAGAACTTCGGACTCTTGGCTCAGATCAAAGGCTTCTCTTGCTTTACCAGAAACAACCAACGAAAGAGCTTGGCTAAAGTACTCGTCGAGTTGCTGCTTCTCTACGGCTGCATTGATCGTTGGCATCTGCTTGTTGATCAAATCCCTCAATGCGGCTCGGCGTTGCAATCGAACCGAGAAGACCTCGGGTCTCAGTTGCAAGTCGCTGATGTTGATCCGATCCATCTTGTTCATGTCCAAATCGTCACCTTCGGGATACAAGGTGTAAGGATCGTACTCCTTGCCTAGAAAGCCTGCTGCACCACCTTTGCCTACGACGTTGGACTCTTGCAAGGGTCGAGGTAGCATCACAAACGGAAGCATCGGTTCATCGGCTGGACGCAATCGGATGATGTTCGATCCAAAATTCGGGAAATCCTTGGGGCTCGGTGGTTCGAGTTGTCCCGATGCACTGACCTTGTCGGTCGTATAACCGGTCATCATCTGGTAGATCGCAGCGGTGTGATTGAACAGGCCGTTGGGTGTGTAGCTCATCGAGCGAATCATCGTGAACTTGTCGTTGACTTGAGCAAGCTTAGGTAGATTCTCGGTATAGAACGTTCCTGGGATCTTGGTGGCAATCGGCTTGAAAACACTCTTTACCTTGTCGGGTACATTTTCCTTTGGATCCCAAAGATCCAAGTGAGAGGGGCCTCCTTGGAGGTAGACCAAAATCATCCGTTTGGCTTTGTTCCAGCCTGGCGAACCTTCCGAACTAGCCGCATGTACCGACTGGAGTTTCAGTAGGTTTGCAAGCGACAGGCCAAAGAGCCCAGAACCGCCGACGCGAAGTACGTCTCGACGGGTGAAGCCCAAGCTCGAATCACACAAATCTTTTCCCGCTGAACCGAGCAATCGCAACATGATCAAGTGCCTTATAAGTGGATGGCCTAAGAATTTACTTGGTGAATTTTAACGATCTATAACTTTAGTGGTTGAACAAAAATGCCGGGCTGTTGATCAACGCCCAGACCAAATCCTGAGCCGATGTCAGTCGGGCATTGCCCAGCTGACCTTCGCTCTCTTTAGCATCGGCCCGCAGTCGGAGCAATCTAGAATCTTCCGGAAGTGGAGTGCTCAATCGTTCGATGCGTTTGGCCAAAACAATGACTTGCTCGTCCTCGGGTAGCGGTTGGCTTTCCTTTTGGACATTGGCCTGCAATCCCTTGAGCTCCGCCGAAGAGAGTTTCAGATAGTTCATACCGTCCTTGACCAAATCCGGGGTCCAAGCTGCACGGGGAATCGAGCTGATGGCTCGGAAGGATTCAGGCAGTCCCAGAGCAAGTTCTCCTTCATGTTGCCCGACACTCAAGCGGAAGCGACCGAGGCGGTGATCGGTAGCGTCATGGTTTTGATGGATTCGCCATTGGAGCACCTCCCCTTTTTGGAGTGTCAGAGGAGCTTCCAGAGCGAATACAGCCCAATGCTCGACACCTGTTGCATTGGCGATTGCCCATCCACCTTGATCATTGTTCTTGCCGTCGATCGCACCGGCGGCAGAGAACCCTTGTTGATCAAAGTCGGTGACTCCTTTGACGAGTTTGATCTTGCGCATCTCAGCGGGTTTTTCGGGCATTCCGACAAAGAGCTCAAGCTCGGTGACAACAAAGTTGCCGTTGGGCGGTAAGCCGGGGCCTTGGGAAGGCAGATCGGGAGCCGTGAGCGCTTCGAGCCTTACTGCGGTGATCGCTCCGTTGGTTGCGACTGTGTCGATCGTATAGAGCCCTTTATTCGCTCCACCTGCAGCTCGGATCGAGCGGTCAGACAGTGGAGTAAGGCTAGCTCCCGTGGTCGCTTCGGCTTTCGAAGCAGCCAGGGTTTGCCAGGTTGCCCCATTGCGTCTTGCATCGATGAACTCTTGGAGTTTGTTATCGAGGCTTGACTCAAAGCCTTGCACGGCAGCCTGGGCTGCAGCAAGCCTTTCCAAACGTGCTTTTTCTGCTGCTTCGCGCTCGGGTCGAATTTGCTCCTTGCGGGCTTCAAGTGCCATCTTGGTCGACTCTCGCTCGGCATCCAAAGCTGCTTGTCGCTTGGGTTTTTCCTCAACCCACCAAGCCTCACGTTGGGCAAGAAGTCCCATGAGTTGTTCGTGGTCTTTTTGCACCAGAGTCATGGTCGACAAGGCTGCTTGGATCTCTTGGGCACTTGCGTGCCGATTGAGCACACGCACGAAAATTTCATCGATCAAAGCAGTATCATCGGCATTGGATTCCACCAGTTTTCGAATCGCATTTTCAGGATCGGCGATCGCGCCACCGAGGGTAGGGCCGCTGACAAGAGCCATCACCGAGCCGAGCCTAAGTTCATTGGATCGTTCGCATTCGCAGGCGCTTTCGCGAGGTGGACGGCCTAGGTTGTTCAGGAAGCCATCGGGAAGACCCGCATCGGCATCGGCCAGCGCAGCGGCGCGGGTTCCAGGGGGCAAGCCTGGGATCTTCGATACCGCACCAGTGACTTGGTGAATCGAATCGAAGAGGACTTCGGCAGGCAATCGCCTTGGCATCGCATGCGAGTAGTTGCGATCATCATCGACGTTGTACTTGTTGGTTTCGATCGACAACTGGTACACATCCGACTTGCAAATCGTTCGAACCACATGCCGGATATCAAAGTTATGATCGATGAAATCTTTTTCCAAATAAGCAAGCAGTTCGGGGATGCTCGGTGGGTTTCCAGCCCGGATATCATCGATGGGCTCAATAAGCCCTTTGCCGAGCATGTATCCCCACATGCGGTTGACGAAGCTCTTGGCAAAGTAAGGGTTCTCTTTGCTCGTTACCCATGAAGCAAACTGGGTGCGTCGAGAGGGGTTCTCAGGCAACTGGTGGTTAGAGACAAACGGGAACTTCGGTGCAATGGCTTGTTGCGTCTTTTGGTGCTTGACTTCGCCGTCTTTTTTGTCGAAGACTTCTTCCCACAATGGCTTTGCACCTTCGACGGCTGTGCCTCCGATGGTGTTGTTTCCAGAGGCTTCGTCTTTCTTCAAGCCGACTTGGGCGAAATAAGCAGCCGTTTCATAGTATTGGTCTTGGGTCCAGCGCTCAAAGGGGTGGTCGTGGCATTTGTTGCAGTTGAACCGTACGGCCAAGAACAGGTGGGTTGAATTCTCGACGGCCTCTTCGGGTGTCCGCAGGATCTTGTAGTAGGAGGCTGCAGGATTCTCGCGGTTCGAGCCCGATGCAGTGAGGATCTCGTAGACAAATTTGTCGTAGGGTTTGTTGGTCGCAAAACTATTTCGGATCCAGTCTTTGAATTTCGATGCACCTTCTTTGCCGAGGAACTTCGAGTTGACCTGCAACAGATCCGACCACTTGTTGGTCCAATGATCGACAAACGCGTCGCTACTTATGAGCTCATCAACGATCCGCTCTCGCTTGACACGGCTCTCGGTGGTATCGGCAAGGAACGCTCGAACCGCTTCAGGCGTCGGAGGTACTCCGGTCAAATCGAGCGTCACGCGTCTGAGGAAGTCTGCGTCATCGCATAGGCCCGAAGGCTGAATCTTAAGTCGATCCCATTTGGCAGCGACGAAACGATCGATGGGGTTTTGGGTGGCTATTTGAAACGGTTGGTAGCCTTCGCGATTACCCATGACCGTCAGTGTGGTGGCTGCATAGGCACCTTCGAAGCGTGCCAACACAGGGACTTCGCCCCGTCGCAAAGCTTGTACGCGAGCACCTTCGAGGACTGCACCGACTTCGGCATTGCCCGACTCAAGGAATGCTTCTCGGGTCACATCGCGCGTCTTGCCATCGGCATAGGTTGCCACAACCCGGAGTTGTTGGATGCCCCCTGGCATGGGTATCACCGGATTGTTCGGGGTGACTTGGATCCCCGTGACCCGTGGTGTACCCATATTGAGTTTGGCTCCGCCGGCGATCCATTGCCTGAGCACCAATGCATGGTTATCGCCTGGTTCAATCAGTTTACCACCGACGTGCGGGACGATCCCAAGCGGCTTGGTGAGCATCATCGAATCGATCGGTGAGGTCGGGTTGATACGGCGTCCAGCCAAGTCATCGCTGAGGCTCCGAACATCGTAACTCGGATCGTATCCACGCAACGAAAGCTTAAATCCGTTCTTTCCTGCTTGTGCGCCGTGGCAAGTTCCTGAGTTACAACCCAAGCGAGATAGGGCTGGATTGACATCGCGAATAAAGTCGACATCGAAGCTTGCTGGAATCGTCGAGTGTACGCCGATCGATTGTTGATGATTGCCCAGCGCGACGTTGATCTTGGCATCGCCAGCACGGACCGACTGCACCCAACCTCGTTGCGAGAGCCAGACCGAGTCGTTGTCGGCAGCGAAGGTTGCTTGACTGGTCGCATCGACCAATTCACCTGTGGTCAGTTGGGCCATAACGACGATCTGAGCCGAGTCGTTCCAAGCACCAAAGTCCATATTTGCAGGATCAACCGAGATCGACGCGATCTTATCGAGCGGAATCGGTTGGTGGGCAAGTTCGCCTTCGGCTTTCGGAGCCGGGGAGGTTCGCTCCGACGAGTGCGCATCGGCAATCGTTTTGAGTCGTTCGATGCGGAGCGAGGCGATCGAACTGTCTTGGATCGAGGTTGCCGAACCTGCAGGGGTCACATCCAAATCGGCGATCAATTGAGAGTCGGCAATATTCCAAACTCGCACATGACCGTCGGATGCACCCGCAGCGATGCGTCCTTGGGGATCGATTGCCAAGGAATACACGGCAGCATTTGGAATTGGAAAAGTCCCCAGGACTTGGGGTTGCTCGGTAATGTACTCTTGGAGCTTCTTTCTTTCTTCGGGCTTTCGTTGAGGGGCACGCTTGGCTTGAATGGCCTTGATCTCCGGAGGCATTTTTCCATCGACATCGTAAGACCAAACTTTGACAAGACTTTGATTGTCGATTGTCGAGGCTGCCGCAAGGTACTTTCCATCGGGACTGATGGCCACCGAGAAGATGCGTCCAGGCATCGGATCGAGTTGTCGAATTAGGTTCGCATCGTCGCCGATGACACGGGCGGTTTGTCGAAACACGCGATAGATCTTAGGCGTCCCATCGGAACCTCCGACGAGAATCTCGTCACGCTGGGGATGAGCCGCAAGAGCTTGGACACCCCCTCGAAGAGCCCCTGGAGTAATCGAGGTGACGTTGTCGATGAATCGTTCGGTTTCGACTTCCGTAAGCTTGACGGTCATGTCGCGAGCACCGGAGATCAGATGCTTGCCATCGACGGTAAAGACCGTCGAGCGGGGCCAGTCTTCGTGTGCGCGCTGGTAGAGTTTTTGGTTTCCTTCGAGGTCGAAAGCTCGAATCGAGTTATCGGTCATACCTAGGGCAAGCAGCGCCGAGTCGTTGGTCCAGGACAGACCAAAGAGGGTATCGCCCCCCAAGAGCGTACTTCGGTGCAATTGTTTGTTTTCGTTGTTCCAAAGCTGCAGTTCACCAGCCACGCCTGGTTCACCGGCAGCGACAGCCAACCACTTATTGTCCGGCGAGAAGCGAACCGACTCGATGCGAGGACTCTGACCGATGAGCCTGTGCTTGAGTTTCCAGTCTTGAGTACCAAGGACCAGCGTTTCATAAAAACCATTGAGGGCAAGTTGCGAGCCATCTGGGGAGAAGTCCATCGAGATGATCGCTGGCGGTCGAGAGTAGACCGGGGGTTTCTCATTGGTAAAACGTGGGCCGGAATCGACGATGTCTTGGACGGCCCCGGCAGCGATCCATTTGCGGATGATTTCAATTTCCGAAGGTTTCAGCGGCGCGAGGTTCTTTGGCATTTCCGACTTGCCATCGACCGGGGTGATTTCACGCACCAGATTGCTCTCATCGGGTTTGCCTGGAACAACGGCCGCAGTTCCCGATTCGCCACCTTTGAGGAGGCCATCGAAACTGGTCATCAGATAACCACCTTGGGTTTTGGATGTTTGGTGGCAGGCATAGCAGTTGGCCCGCAGGATCGGCAAAACATCTTTCGACCAAGTTGGAGTCGTCGCAGGATCTGCGGCCAGAAGACTTAGACTCAGTGCATTGTTGGCAAGTAGTGAACCGAGTCCGAGGGCTAGGTATTTGATGGATCGCATAGAGATAGGTCTGCGGTGATCGTGAAGAACTTGGATTTGGATACAAACCAAGGTTGCGTTGGGGGAGGGAAGCCCCGAAATTCTTGTGAAAAAAGGAACTTCCGGGATCCCTCAGTATAGCTTAGCCCGCTAGCGGGGTCAACTTTTTCACAATTCTGTCACAGTGGGGCGAAAATGCACTTTAGCCCTGAGGTTCACTCGCTTCAAACCATCAGATTCCGAAAACCAAGCTTGAAAATGCAGACAGGGGAGCACTAAAGAGCAACTCTCTCCAATTCGAATCGGAGAGGAATCGGATTGCAAAACATGCGACCCACAGGACCAAGAGTCCATCGACAATTCTGCGAGCAAACTCAATGCGTCTTGCGCAACGCATGCGATCGGATTCTGAAGCTACGCCAGTTTCGGCTCTCGGGACAAAGTCGGTTCCAGATCGGTTGCAGGCTACGGCGATGGTGCCGAAGTTTTGGATCCCCAGTTCATCCAAAGCTTTAAGCATCGAGTTTCTCTCCTTGCTTACCGACCGCTTTGGCGATGGATCTCTTAAGTACACAAATAGTCCCACGCAGCTAAGGAGCGTAAAGGCTAGAACGCACAAGCTATGCCGAATCGATGCACGGGTACTGAGCACACCTAGATGCGGTGAGCCGGTGATTTCAATCGTCCCAGACGCTTGAACCTGAGAGATCCGCATTTGATTTTCGATCCGTTCGATCTGCTTTGCGCATCGATCGAAATCATTAAGGAGTGATTCCCAAGTCTTTTGATTGCTCGGTGACTCGGACGAATCTGTGGCTGAGTTGCTTGCAGATTCGGAATTCAGTTTGCGGTAAACGACCCCTTGGGCGCGGGTCGTTCTTTGCTCCTGATCGGAGGATTGATCCACGAGCTGATCCTCCAGCGGTTGAATCTCAAGAGATTGTCTCTCTTGCTCGCGATCCAATTCAAATCGAGACATCTGATGCTCGATCGTTTTTAACCGCCACCTTTCGGCTCTGAGTTGACTTAGATCACTGCTTTGTCCATCCGATTCAACCGTTGGCTGGGTGAGCCGCTGGAGTTCTTTTTGAATCTTTTCGTGTGAGGCGTTCGAATGGATACCGAGTCGAAGTTGGATGTGTTGCAATCCATTGCTCTGGGTGTGTCTCGAAGTTCGCCTGAGATCTCGCTGGTAATGAACCCAACGGATCGAATCGCTTGGGATTTTTTCCTGCTCAGAGACTCGCTGTAAACTCGGTAGCCTCGGATTCGATACCACCGCGCTTGCCGTAAGAACTCTCTCGGCACGCTGAATCGGAAAGAGGTTCAAAGTCCACAAGCCTACCATCAGCGCAAAAAGTGCCAACTGCTTAGCTAGTGTATCGTGGGATTTGGATGATCGACCCATCGAAGTGCCTTTGGACTTTTTGGACTACTGCTTCTGAGCCTCGACGAAAAAAGGCCGGTGTTGGTTCACCGGCCCTTTGATAGACCTTGCCGACTACATCGATTTTTCGGTCAGAGCACCCCCATCGCATGAGGGATTCTGGAGTTGTTGCAGTGTGCTAGCAAAACCTTTTAGAAAGCCCGCCAAGATCCAGGGACACCGAAGCTGTGGTTGGGCCAGGAGGGTTGGTTCCAGCCCGGTCCGTAAGGGATTGGGTTCGGATACGGCCGGCTTTGGTAAGGGCTGACCCGATAGGAATAGGATGGAACTCCAAAGTGGATCGTATTGGGAGGGACTCCATAGGGGATCCTGTTGATGGATTGAAACTGCAGTTGCAACGAACTCGAGTTCGAAAAACCTGGTGCTCCAAAACTAGAGGCTCCGTAACCCGAATGGCCATGGTCATAGTCATGTGGGACTTGGTAGCTGATTGTCGGAGCGCATCGGAACTCACGTTCGACGACCCTTTGAATAGCTCTGCATAGGTTCTTCATACGCGTGTCCATCCCGTCGGCCAGGGACTTAAGGGTTCTATCCGAGCACAGACATGGATCGGTGTAGATGGCCACACGAAGTTGGCTCCAGGTTCCTTCGAGCTGCCCGTAGAGAGCTTGGACTTGATTGCAAGGGACACCGCATTTGACACGCTCGACCAGTGAGCAGGCCAAGTGATCGAATGCCATCGCATGGCCTGCCAAATAACTTTGAGGAGCGGTTCGCTTGATCCGATTGGCGATGTCCTCGGCCCGGTGTTGGACTGCATAAGCTTCCCCGACGGCGCTTGCCCAAGGGTTGCCGGCCCAAGCCACATTGAGCAACGCAAAGCTGGCGAGAAGAAAGGCTAACGGTTTGCGGATCGCATTTCCCATGATCGAAATCCCCTGTTTTCAAAAAGGACGTTGAGAACTCCGCTTGAGTGCCCTGGACTACCCTCAAGGCGGACAGCTCGTGACGCGGAATATCCGATCCTTGGATACAACTAGCATGCCAAAGTTACTTTAATTCTAGAAATCCACTTTTTTGCTCAAGTCCTGAGGAGTGTTGCTTTCAATGGGCCATGGTCGAATGTCACCAGCCTGAGTACAGTGCATTCGAATTGAGCGCACATCGATCCGCGTCTTACGGGATTTAGGAGTTTTGACATGAGTGTACGAGAGCATCGCGAGCAAGCCGAGCAAAGTCTATTGGTGGCCGTACTGACCGTCAGCGACACGCGGACGCTCGAAACGGATCTGGGAGGAAACCTCATCCAGAGTCTACTGGAGCAAGCCGGGCATGCCGTTAGCCAACGGAGGATAGTCAAAGACGAGGCGCTATTGATTCGGGCCGTGGCCAAAGAGTTGCTAGCCGATCCTCAGGTAGATGCTTTGTTGGTTACTGGAGGGACAGGTTTAGCGGCGCGCGACCAGACGACCGAGGCGATCGAGGCGCTCTATGACGCGTTGATTCCGGGATACGGGGAGCTCTTTCGGATGCTTTCTTACCAAGACATCGGCGCTGCGGCGATGCTTAGCCGAGCCAGTGGAGGTCGGCATGGCAAGCAAGTCGTCTTGACCATGCCCGGCTCGCCGGCTGGTGTACAATTGGCGATGGAGAAACTAATCGTACCTGAGCTTCCTCATTTGGTGCATCATGCTGGCAAGTACATGGAGTCTGGTGGCATGGAGCAGTTGTTCGATGGCTCAGGAGGCACAAGAGTCTCAAAGGGATTCGCGTGGGTTTACCAAGCGGACGCTTGGGTCGGGTCCATCGCGGGTGAAAGTTCATTTCGACGTTTCTTATTGCGAGCAGAACGACCCGTTGCAAGTGGCCGACGTGTACATGCCACCGGCTGGGGATATTGAGCATCAGGCTCGGTTTCCGGCGATCTTAGCGATCCATGGGGGAGCTTGGGTCGCTGGGGACAAGCGATTCGATGCTTTGCACTGTCGCAAGATGGCCGAGCAAGGCTATGTCGTCATGGCGATCAATTACCGTTTGGCGCCTAAGCACAAGCATCCGGCTCAGATCGATGATTGCAGGGAGGCCTTGCGTTGGCTCAAAGATCATGCCCAGGAGTACCATATTGATCCAGAGCGGCTTGGAGTGTGGGGATACTCCGCCGGTGGGCATCTTGCGGCTCTGCTTGCAACTGATCGCAAGTCGCAGGATCCTGCGATCAAGGTGTGTGTAGCCGGAGGAGCACCGGTGGACTTAAGGATGATACCCGAGGACTCTCGGGCCTTGGCTGGTTTCCTCGGGGGGACTCGCAGGTCGCTGGAGCAAGTGTATTTGCAAGCCTCACCGATCGAGCATGTCAGTTCGGACGATCCACCGATGATGCTCTATCATGGCGATGCCGACGAATTGGTTCCCATAGGTTTTGCATCCAAGATGCACAAGAAATTGCTCGATACTGGGGTTGCTTGTGAGTATTTCGTATTACCTGGCAGATCCCACATCATGGCGTTTGTGGATGCTAAGGGCATCACCCGTTCGATCGAGTTTTTGGATCGGTTTTTAAAGAATTAACTCTGGTTCGAACGTGAATGTTGATACCAATTATTGACAAGCATCGACCTACTTTCGTAAAACGGGCCTCTGAGCCCGTTTTCGAATATTAAGTCGCTCTAAAAAACCACCGCAGGTTCTTTTGAATCCCAATAGGATAGACCCGCGACGGGGATGTCAATCAAGTCAGCGCTGCAGATGAGTTAGGATTTGATTTTCCAGTTTTGAAGCTAGGGCCGCGAGCTCAGCGGGCTCTTTGGCCATGAGTTCTTCGTCGCTCGACTGATTGAACCCTAGGAGCTTTTGGAGTGACTTTATCTGGCCCAGAAGCTTTCCTAAATCGACACCCTCTTTTCGGCCTTGTTCTAGTCCCTGCTCTAGCCCTTGCTCTAGCCCTTGCTCTAGTCCCTGTTTAAGAGATGATTTGATCATCCACCGCTGATCCCTGAGTTGTTTTTCGCGAGCATCGTACATGTCTTTGTCCTCGTGGATCCTTGCTATTCGGTCGATCGTGGCGGTCGCTTTGCTAGACAAACCCACGGCGCAGGTTGCGGATCAGTTGTCCGATTCGATGCGAGGGTAGGCATCGGGTCGCTTGGATGTCCTCTGGACCATGTGGCCAGTCCCCACAGCGATCCACACACTGCTGAACCCAAGCATTCGAATAAGGATACAGCGATAATCGCTCTTGCCACTTGGATGGCACGGATGATACCGACGAATGAATCGTCGCCAAGGCACCATAGACGGACATCACCCCACACAGGTCTCCTCGAAGTTGCGAAAGTTCGCCTAAGCCTTCTTCGATCCGATCCGGATGCAGAACATAGGTGTAAATCGCCAGCAGCGCATTGTCGACCATGTGATCTTGCCAACGCGCATTGCCTCCTAGAATCTGACTGGTCTGGAGAACCGATAGACCTTGCTCCTTGGCCTGGATCAAAGCTCCAAGACGCTGCTCGATCTCTTTGGAGCCCGTCGCCGATTTGAGATCCTCAAGCAGTTCACTCACCCTAGCTTCATAGCGAGTTCGCTGAAACTGCGCGACCTGGGCCGCTGTGGCGATCAAGAAACTCGCTTGCGTTACCCAACGGTTCGCAAAACTCATCTGCGTCGAGTCTTGCACCCAACTCAACGCCCCATCATGGTGCCCTTGCATAAGCACACTCAGCACCACGGCCCGCACCAGTGGATCATCACCCAAGACTGCGTTGAATTTATTAGAACCTGTCAGAGATCCTACAAGCTTCTTGGCATAGGCGATCGGCTGGAACCGCTGATACCACTTGAGACGCTGTCCCAAGTGCATCACAAAGTGTTCAGCCATCGCTTGGGAAAGAAGCACCGATTGGATCGTCAAGAGCATCCCCTCGGTTCTGTGCGATGGCATCAACTTGCCCGGTTCAAAACCCCCAGGGTCAGCAGACAAACGAGCCCGCTTGGACACACTCAATTTTGCGATGCTCTCGCCGAATGCACAGCCAAGGATCGCACCCTCGATCGACTCGTGACGACGTACCGCTGGGATTATCGTCGACCAAGCGTAGGGGGCGGACCAAGAAATTCGATCGGGACTATTCACGGACTTTTTGCCGTTGATCACAAGCATGGGAAAGACCGAAGGCCCGATACCGGTGTTGGCCGCTGGTCGATAATCCAAGATACTCGACATAGAAGAGGTCTTTCTTGCCCAATACGATCGATTGCGATTATTTCTGGTTTCTTTCCAATCGGAAATATTTCGCGGCAACTGCAACCAGGGCAAGAGTTCCTGAAAATCCATCCAAAGGATTTTCACATTTACCATCACAGATGTTACAATCGGACTGTTCAGATTCCTACCCATTTGAGTATTAACCACACAAGGTTCAAGCGATGTCCTCCCAGAGCAGTCGAAGGCGTTTTTTAACTAAGGCCGCCATCGCTAGCGGACTTAGTGCCCATCTGGTGCATCACGGATTTGCTTGGGAACCCCCCACCGCCTCGGCTACCAAAGGTCCCTTCTATCCGATCCCAGAGATTGCAAAGCAGAAATATTACGACGCAGATCTTACCCGACTCGACCCGCAAAGCCCGGTCGCTCAAGGCGACCAAATCCTCGTGCGAGGTGTAGTCGTCGGCATGGACGAAAAACCGCTTGATCAAGTCATCGTCGAGGTTTGGCAAGCTTGTGCCGCCGGAAGGTACAACCATCCACAGGACAAGAACGATCGGCCCATGGATCCGAATTTCCAATACTGGGCCAAGATCCTAACGGGTGCCGATGGGGCTTTTTCCTTCCGTACCATCCAACCTGGAAAATACCCAGGGCGAACACCCCACATCCACTACCGAATCGTCGCTCCGAAAAGGCCGGAACTGGTCACCCAGATGTATTTCGAGTCCCAAGACGAGTTCAACAAAAAGGACGGCATCTACATGGAGCTCAAGCCCGAGCAGCGCAAAGCGGTTACTGTTGGCTTTGAATCCAAGCCAATCGGATCCGATTCCAAAGACGCTGCAACGCAGGCCATCGAGAAGCTTCCGACTGGACACTTTCGCATCGTGCTTGGACCAACCAACGATTCCAAAGCAACCCAGCCGATGTAGCCTCAGTCGGAAGGCTATTTAAGCTCCTTACTAGTCCTCTGCAGGACTCCCGTCTTCACACATCTTAACGATCATCGGATCGAACTGGCCGATGACTTCGACCAAGTCGGTTTGAGCGGCCATGACCGAATGGATGTCTTTGTAAGCTCCTGGAGCTTCGTCCGCCCCAGCAGATATCACCCGGACTCCTTGATCGCTAAGAGTGTTGCGTACGGAGTTCCATCTGTACTTCTGACGGGCCGCTGTTCGGCTCATTCGACGTCCTGCTCCATGCGATGCTGATTCCAAACTATCTGCGTTCCCTTTGCCTCGCACGACAAAACCCGGAGTGGCCATGGAGCCGGGAATCACACCCAAAACTCCTTTGCCCGCCGGCGTAGCACCCTTGCGATGCACAATCAGTTCTTTGCCATTGTGGACTTCTTTCCAAGCGAAGTTATGGTGGTTCTCAACGCCCGCAATTACCCTTCCCCCGAGGAGTTTCGATACGAGTCGATGGATCACATCGTGGTTGGCTGCTGCGTAGTCTCCCATCAGGTTCATCGCATTCCAATACTCTTGGCCAGCTTCGCTATCGAGTGACAACCAACCAAGATACCCAAAGCGGGTCGATAAACTCTTTGGCAACTGACTTCGAGCGATGTTGCTATACACCGAACAAACACTCGCCCCGGTGCCACGGCTACCGGAGTGGCTTAGCAACGCCGTGTAGAGGCCAGGTTCCAAACCGATATTTCGATCCATTTGAGTTAACTTGAGCGTACCGAACTCGACGAAGTGGTTCCCTGAACCGCTGGTTCCAAGCTGCTTGCGGGCATTGTCTTTCTTTTCGCGAGTTGTGCGAGTCACATTCCAGTCTTGATCCATCACCGGGTGATCCTGCGGTGTCTCGTGCTCGGAACCCATTCCGAATCGAGTACCACGCTGCAGGGCACTTTCAAAACGCGTCGGGTTTTTGGTCATCTCCCTTGGCTCAATGTCCAGGATCGATAGTTTCATTCGACAAGCGATATCGACGCCGACGGCATAGGGGATCACCGCATTTTCAACCGCTAATACGCCACCAATGGGTAGGCCGTAACCCACGTGCGCATCGGGCATCAAAGCTCCAGCGCGGGCGATAGGTAACAGACAAGCCGTCTGCATTTGATGATGAGCTGCCTGATCGATGTCTTGACCCCAGGTCGGATACTTCAGCGGCTCAGAAGGCACATCTTCCACCTCGCTTCGGTAGTCTAAAAGTCCTTGCGCAAAAGCTCCCCATTGCTCATCCGTTAAGAATGCTTGTGGGTTTTCTACGAGCTTAGTAATCGTTTCCTTGACATCCTTGCCTCGAAAACCCTTGGCCCGAATCACATTCTGGATCGTTGTGATCGCCACAGGGACGCATTCGATGGGCACACCGAGTTTTTCTAATTGACGAGCATTCATGATAGAACTAGTGACACTCTCGGGCTTAAAAGGTTCACGAGGCTAATAGGATCTTATAAGTCAGGGCGGCAAGAACCGCACCGGCAAGTGGGCCGGCCACAGGAACCCACGCATAATCCCAATGACTGCTTCCTTTGCCTGGTATGGGTAGGATTTCATGTGCCAGTCGAGGTATCAAATCGCGGGCAGGGTTGATCGCATAGCCGGTGGTTCCTCCGAGACTCAGTCCTATGCCAAAGACCAGCAAAGCTACCGGCAATAGTCCTAGGCTTCCCATCCCGATTTTAGCTTCGGAGCCTGCAGTACCGACCGCAGCAAGCGAACTGAGATCCAATGTCGGGGCGATCATCAGCAGGATTGGCAGAATCAGCACATAGGTTCCGACCAACTCGCAGAAGAACGACTGGCGGTGATTTTTGATATTGGCCGCTGTGCAAAAACAAGCCAGTTTTGCATCGCGATCATGAGCCACCTTGAAATGCTCGCGATAGAACAGATAGACCAAACTTGCACCGATGAAGGCCCCGATGCATTGGGCGACGATGTAACCGATGGTTTGTGTCAAGCTAAGTTTCCCAACGACGAGCATCGCAATCGATACGGCGGGATTTAAGTGAGCGCCCGAGTATTTTTCGCTGCAGAAAGCTCCGATGTAGACGGCTAGGCCCCAGCCTGCAGCGATGACGATCCAGCCGGAGTTGTTCCCCTTGGTCTGTGGCAAAAGCACATTGGCCACAACGCCGTTTCCAAAGAGAACAAGCAACGCTGTACCGATAAGTTCTGCCATCCAAGGTGTCATGCCCATGGTTCCTTACGCAAGAGGTTTTCGTCGTCATCACAGCCGATGAAGCCATGAAGCCATGCTATTCATCTTAACATTAAGCCAGCGAGATGGCTGAGCCCGTGTGCTAGGGTTTGATCGTGTAAGCTGAATTCAGGAACTCAAAGACCTTGATCCTGTCGGAAATCCAAAACTCCGGCTCCAATGCTCTCAAACCGTTATGCTTGACTTATCCCCACGTAATGATGGACTGCCAGGATTGATTCGTTGGCCTCACGTGAGTCCTCCATCACCTAAATTCTGGTTGCAATTCAGCCCAAGCTCCGAAGAATTCTCGCGGCGGTTTGGGCACCGAGTTTAGGTACTAAAGCCGTATGGGCGATGCCTGAGACGACCTTGGTGATGTTGTGGTCAACCTTCGATGCTTGGCTCCAAGTTCCTCCGTCGGCACTGGTGATGTAGATCGATAAAGTGCGATGCCCACTGCCAGGTCGCTCTCCAACGACATGCACGATCTGCAATCGACCCTCCCGGCCTTGGAACATCGTTTCACCGACCCGATATCCAGCCCGAACTCGACCCGAACGAATGACCAGCACTTCCGGTGCGACTCGCCGCCCATCGGAAATCAGCTCGCTTCGCAGTTGCTCGATAAGCTCCCTAGCCTGATCGCCAGTCGTATTGGCCAGAGCATTCAAGCCATCGGAGACGACTAGCAACGTGTCGTGTTTCTCGCCGTGTAAGACTTTGAGCTTCTCAAGCCGCCGTATCGATTCAGGATCCAAGCTCTCGCCAGAAACGGGATGAAGGATGTAGTCGTTGCGATCGTTGGATTGGGTTTTTATTCCAACGCCCCCGGGTATCGTATCCTCAAAGCCCTCTGGCAACTGTGCCCAAATGCATTTCTTAGCGTCTTCGTAGATGCGATGGATGTGCTCGTCGAGATCCTCGGCCAACGACGACACACTTTGGCCATGCCCTTGAGAAATGAAAACACCTCGATCGCGTACCTGCGCAATCCTCTCTTTAGCCTCGGCCAGAATCTCTTGGTCGGATCGTGTATCGGATTTGCGACGGCAATAAGCCAGATAGACCCAACTGGGATCCCCAAAGTGCTCCGTCGGTTGCCCCTGCTGGTCGATCACCCCGAGTTCCCTAAAAAAATCCCACATCGCATCGTTGACCCGATACCCAAACTTTTCGCGAATGTGCACATGGTCGTGGTAACCGGTTGTCAGATATCCGAGCATCGGGTCGATGCGTGTCGGCAGAGCCATCAAGTAACCGGGATTGGCGGGCATGATCTGATCGATGCACCATCCAAGATCGTCCAGCGAAACGTCCATGTGCAGTGTGGTGCACACATCTAGACCGATCATCAGTCCGTGGAGTTTGCCCATGACGATATCTTCGAGGCAGCATCGCACGAGTTGCTCGCGATTTCGAAACACCTCCGGGCCGATAAAACCAGCGACATCGTTCAGGTGCACCCAAGCGTCGGAGCCTTCGCCTCTGCGTTGACGCGCCTGCATCAAAGCACCACTGAGACTTCTTGCCAAACCGTACTTGCGTGACTCATGCACGAGCATGTCGGTCCCAAACCCATGCCCATTGGTAAAATCAGCACCTTGACCGGTCTCGAAATACAATCCGAACTTGCCCCGCTTGTCTTGCGCATGACGCATCATTTTATCGACCGTCACGTCAAAGGTTCCGTTGGCTGCATCCGAACCAGCGATGCTCTGAAACCATAGTGCCGTCGATCCAGGTTTCGTCCCTTCGAGTTGGGCTTGGATGTCGATATGTGCAAGCACACAGTGAGGGATAGCCGAACTGATCCCAAAGGTATCCAGGACATCTTTCAAGGCTGCTTCGACCAAGGCTACCGACTCAGGTTCGCTAGAAACGGGATTCGTTCCAACAAGAACATCCCCAACCGCATAAGCAAACGCATTGAAGACTTGCCAACGGATGTCCTCGGGGTGATCGGTAGGTGAATTCGGTTGGATGCGAGCACCCATGTAACCTTGCGCTCCAAGCTTGGAACCAGGCAATGGGTTAAAGACCTTGCGTCCAACTTCGATCAACTCCGAATTGCTCATGAGCTTGACCACACAAGCGATCACGTCGCTCGAAAGCCTATCGCGTATCTGATGAATCTCGGCTTGGCTGCTCTCAAGCAGAAAGGCCTTGAGTTTGCCAAGGGGCCAGTCTGCGATCGGTTCGCTCTGGCCTGATTCGTTATTCTCAGGTTTCTTCGTAGAAGTGATCAGCTTGAGCATCCGGTCTTCGAAGGGCGGGTGCGAATCGATCTGGCCCAAGGTGGTTTGCTCGAGCAATTCCCTCGCGATCTTACGCTCGGCAGGAGACCTTGCCGCAACGCCGATGATCTCGTCACCCTCTTTGTATTCGTTGGCCGATCCCAAGACCTTGCGATACAGGTCGATATCCCATCTGCCTGCAATGCGATGGACATAGGAGATCAAATCCTCACCGTCTAGCCGTTGAGCCAACTCCTCCGGTCCGGCTCGGTTCGAGGCTGCCTGCTGGACCGCTACGACGGGATTGAATCTCGCCGCTGCGGCCGTAAAGAGCCCTGTCTGCAGAACCCTGCGACGCGTAATACTGGTGTGCGAGTGCCCCATCATGGATTGGTTTCAGTTCGTTTCGGGGATCAGTTCCAAGCAAATGACGCGATCCGTGCCACGTACAAATAATAGCCCATGCGAGAGAACCGGCGGTGCCCAACTCGGTGGATTGACCAAAGGTTCTTTGGAATCAGCCGGTGTTTTTAGCTGCAAATCCATCTCGGCAAGAACTTCGTGGTCCTGGGCTCCGAGTTTCATCAGATGCAGTTTGCCAAACTCACCGAGCCAAAGCCAATGCGAGTCGACTAGTAGTCCGGTCCCTCGGTCTCGATTGCGTTTCGTCCAAACCAACTTGGGAGCCTGATTGCCCTGAAGTTCGATGCAGCGAATATCCGTGTCGGGTGGATTTCGGCCACTGCTTGCATAGAGTCGATTCTCGTGCAGCAGCGGAGTGTTCCAGTGGGTCCGCATCATCTGGTTTTGGCGACCTTCGGTGTCTCGCCAAAGGAGTTTCAATTCCGAACCGGTAAACTCCAAAAGTGCGCTACCGACTTCGTAAGCTTCCGAAATAAAGATCTTATTGTCAAAGACGACCGGACTTGCTGCGTTGACGCTCTCGAGCATCGCGGCTCGGAACGGAAAGAACTTCTCCCCCGTGCCATCTTTGGCTCGAAAGATCAGCAATCCTTCGCGCATGAGGCTTACGCAATAGTCCTCCCCATGAAGCTTGGCGATGATCGGTGCGGAGTAACTGGCAAGATAATTTCCGACTCGGTATACCTCTTTGCCGGTCGTTTTGTCGAAGGCGATCATTCCCGAGCCGTTGGGCTTGGCACTCGGCATGTCGTTGATCGTGGGCAACCCCCCAAAGAGGCCTCGCTTGGGGCTTCCTCCGACCATGACGATCAGAAGGTTTTCATAAATGAGTGGACTTGCTCCAACTCCAAAGAAGTTTGGAACCACACCGTACTCGATGCTGGTGTTCTTTTGCCAGTTCTCTTTGCCGCTTTGGATATCGATGCATGCTAAGCGACCAGCCACCCCGTGAACATAGACCGAGCGATCGTCAACGATCGGACTGCATCGAGGCCCGTCGTTGTAGCCGTAGGCGTCCTGGTACACGACGCTCGCTTCCCATTTCCAGAGAAACTTTCCCGTCTGAGCTTCGTAGCAACTGAGTCGCTCGGAATCACCGAAACGATCGAATTGAAACCATCGTCCTAGAGCCGCTACACCGTTGCCGTATCCGGTACCGGTCTTTTGCGTCCATACGACACGCAGCCCCTCTTTGGGCCATTGGGTCAGGATTCCCGTTTCTTCACTTTTCGAATCGTAGTGAACCCCTAGCATCCGAGGCCAGTCTTTTCCTTTGGATCTAGTCCACAGTGACAACTCGGAGGATCGCGATGGCTCTTGCCCTAGGGCGATCGGCAAACTAACCCAATGGACAAGCAGAAGTAACCAAAGGACTCGTCGATCGGCTTTCCACGGTTTGCGATGAAAAAAACGGACAAGACTTGTCGCAAATACTCGCATGAACCATTACCTTATAGAAGCACCATGGAAGACCTCAACATCACGCACTATTTAACGATTCCCGCAAGCGAACTGCAAGCGGTTTATTCCCGAAGTGGTGGACCCGGAGGACAGAATGTCAATAAAGTCAATACCAAGGCAACGCTCATCTGGGATCTGAACCAAACCCAATCGCTCTACCCGACGACCCTCACTCGCCTGCGCGCTCTGGCCGCTTCAAGGATCACCGACGAGGGGTTGCTCAAGATCCATTGCCAAGTGCACCGCGAGCAGTCTCGTAATCTCCAAGCATGCCGAGACCTCCTCAGAGGCTTGATCCTCGAAGCACTCAAGCCGGTAGTGGTGCGTAAAGAGACCAAGCCCAGCGCCGGGGCTCGCCGCCGCCGACTGGCCGACAAAAAGGTCGAGGGGGAGAAAAAGCGGGAGCGACGCCAACGCTGGGACTAGCCAACGCTGGGACTGACCCTTCGAAATCCCCTGCAATCGCTCGTTTTTCGACGAAACTCCCTAAAAAAACGGTTTTGCCTACGCGAATCGGTTGAAACCGGCTTTCGTCCGTATAAATCTGATGGTAACTGCGATGGAATTGAGTCGAGCAATCCCCACTTACCAACGGACCACCTAGCCCCTATGGCGCGAGAAAACGTATCGAAATACATCTCGCTGCGGCGCAATCATCCGGCTTGGACCCTGCTGGCCTCCCCAAAAGGTCCGCTGATCCTCGCAAGCTTAAAGAGTCTCATCGAGTCGAGTCCAAGCGGTGTGGTTTTCGAAGAAGCCGTCGAACGACTGGCTTCAGTTTTTGCCGATTATGCCAACGACTCGGAGTTCGATCTGGGGGACGATCACCCACTTGCGGCCCGCCGAGAGATTCGGCAATGGATCAAGCGAGGGCTGATCGTCGAACGCGAGGGAAAGATCCTTGCAACCGACGCGTTCCAGAGGGCTTTGTTATTCCTCGACTCGCTCGAAGACCAAACGATGACCTCGACGGCCTCAAGGCTTGCAACCGTTCAACGCGCCATCGAGTTGCTCGAAGTCCAATTGAGCCGAAGTCAAAGCGATCGCGAGCGGGCGATCCAAGCTCGCATCGATCTGCTGGCTGACGAACTCAAGGCCGTGCAAGCCGGTGTGTTCGATGTGCTCGATGGCAAGAAGGCCGAGGAGGGGATTCGAGAAGTCTACCAGTTGGCCATGAGCCTCCAGGCCGACTTTCGCCGAGTCGAGGACTCCTATCGCGAGGCCGATCGCCAACTGCGTCAGCGGATCATATCGGAAAACCAAAACCGCGGCCAAATCGTTGACGAGCTCCTCAATGGCCACGAGCAATTGGTGCAGACCATCGAGGGCCAAGTCTTCGAAAGTTTTTATGCCCAGTTGGTCAAGTCCTCCGAATTGCAGGAGATGAAATCTCGGATCCGATCGATTTTGGAGAACGCCAACTCCGATAAGGCACTCTCTCGTAAACAAAGAGCCGAACTCAAGCAACTCGTATCGCGTTTGGTTTATGAATCCGAGCGTGTGATCCAAGCCCGTTCCCATAGCGAGCGAGATGTTCGAGGCTTTTTGAAGTCAGGACTAGCCAACGAACAGCTTCGCGTCGGTGCATTGCTCCAGGATATATTCCAGACCGCGCTGGAGCTCGATTTGCAAGACGCGAAAATTCGCCGCACTGAAAGTCCACTTCCCCCTCTAGCGATCTCGGCAGGCAATCTACCATTGATCGAGCGATTGCTTCCGAAACAGATCGAAGGCAAGCAGCCAAGCGAGCTTGAGCTCGACGAGTTCCAAGCCAATCCTGCCGAAATGGGTGATGAATTCTGGCGGGCTTACCGCGCACTGGATCGAGAAGAGCTGTTCCGTAGAACGCTTGAAAAACTGCAACAGTCCGGTGAAAAACTCACCATCGGCCAGTTGGCCAAATCCATCGTGCCGACCCATGATCTAGAAACCCTGGCGTTTTGGCTGGCGATGGCAAGGCAAGCAGGTGTCGAATTGGGCGAAGGGTCCGAGTGCTTTGATTTAGTGGATTCACAAGATGGAACGACACGCTTTGATGTGCCATGGGTGGAATTGACCGGTCAGGATGTACGGGACTTGAAGGTGGAGAGTTTGGAATGAGCAACATCTTTGACCAGTTTGTCGAAGATCCGCAAGACGATCAGCCCGGGCCCCAACTTGGGTCAAACTCAAAAGCCGAATTGGATTCAACAGCAACGGCTGCTGCCTCTCCGAGAGAGCTCAAGATCGCCGTGCAGGAGTTGCTCAAACAAGGCTTCATCGAAGAGTCCCAGCGTCAAGATCTTTTTCGAAGCGTCAGCTTGCAACTCGATGCGATCAACCAGACACTCGAGCCGCTGGATTTGTGCGTGCGGGTCGATTCCCATCGAGGTGTTGCGTTTCTGGTGGTCGCAAAGATCCAGGCGCCTGAGGATGCAGAGCAAGAGAGTTGGAATCACCCGTTGGTGCGCAAGCAACGTTTGACGCTTGAGCAATCTCTGCTCATAGCAATCCTGCGACAGACCTTCGCGATGCACGAACAGGAATATGGTGTTGGTCAATCAGCAGCAAAGATCTCGATCGATGAGTTGCTGCCGACATTCATGACCTACTTTGGCGACTCCGGGAGCGATGCAAAAAACGAGAATCGATTGCTGCAACTATTGGATCAACTCAAAACCCACGGGATCGTATCGGAAGTCGATACCAAGCAAGAGATACTTATCCGTCCGTTGATCGCCCACCTAGCCAATCCGGAATCCCTTTCGGCATTGCTGGCGGTTCTCAAAGAGAAAAAAGTGACTGTAGACTCCCAGGGGGATGAGTGATGCCTCAGAAGATCAAGCCTCAGAACCAGGAACCTGATGCGATGGATCAGGAAGTATTCGAGTCGATGCCTGTGGCCCAAGGCGAGGTGTCGTTCGTACTGAGTCGACTGGAGGTCTACAACTGGGGACCTTTTCGCGGGATGCATCGAGCCGATTTCGATTCGCGGGGGACAGCCATCATAGGCCCAACCGGGAGTGGTAAAACGACATTAGTCGATGCACTCATGACGTTGCTCGTTGCGCAGCCCAGATACAACTTAGCATCGACCGGTGGTCACGAGAGCGATCGAACGCTCATCGAATACGTTCGCGGTGTACTGGGTGGCGACGGTGCGGATGGGCGGCAAGAAGTAGCGCGTCCGGGCAAGACCATCAGCGGCATTTGTGCGACCTATGTTGCAGGCAAACAGCAGGTGAAACTCGCAGGGATTTTCTGGACCGAGGGTACAGGAAACGCTGCTGACGATTTGAAGAGACGTTGGGTCTTTTCGATGGCCCCGGAGCAGAACTTCGACGCTTGGCTAAGGCTACTCCACGAAGATGGGATCCGTGATCTGCTCAAGATGGGTCGAGAGACAGCCAATTTGCGATTCTTCGAGAGCAAGCGATCGTACTTGGAGCGGATTCGCAAGTTCTTTGATGTCAGCGAAAATGCATTCACGCTTTTGAACCGTGCGGCGGGTCTCAAGCAACTCAATAGCATCGATGAGATCTTTCGTGAATTGGTCCTCGATGATCGTTCGGCATTCGATCGCGCTTTGGAAGTGGCCGCCGAGTTTGACAATCTTTCCGAGATCCATGCAGAGTTGCAGTTGGCTCAGCGTCAGCAAGAGTCGTTGCTGCCAGTTCAAGAAGAGCACGAACGACTGCTCAAATCGCAGCGCAAAACTCAGAAGTTGCAAATCCTCAAACGGGTTTTGCCGATCTGGTTTGCCCGGATCGCTCAGCAGAAATGGGCGCAGGAGTCCGAGCGACTCTCTGCGATGATCGAGCAAAGCCAACAGGCGCTGGCACAACTCGATCAACAAGCCGCCAATGCTCGAGCCAGCGTCGACGCCCTTCGAGAACGCTACTTGGAACTCGGCGGAAACATCATCAGCGAGTTGGAAAACACCATCGCAGCGCAACGCAAACTCGTCGACGAACGCAAAAAGCAAGCCGAAATGTACCGACAAATGGTCACCCGATTCGAGCTGAGCGACAGTCTCGATGAGGTGACCTTGCGAGCCAACCAAACGGCACTGAAAAAGCAACAAGAGACTCTGAAATCCCAGTACGATACTCAAGAGTCTGCGACACTCAATGCGATGTCACTGCTCAAAGGCCACGAGCAACAAGTCAAGGAGTTGACCGAAGCGATCACCAAGGTCAAGCAGCGTCCTGGATCGAACATCCCGCCGCACTTCCAAGACTTCCGATCCGAGCTAGCCGTGCATCTATCTCTTCGCGATTCGGATCTTCCTTTCCTAGCCGAACTGATCGAGGTCAAAGCCTCCGAATCGACTTGGCGGGGGGCCATTGAAAGAGCCCTTGGGTCTGAGCGACTGCGGATCCTGGTGCCTGAGGAACTGATCAAGGATGCACTCCGATGGGTCAACGGTCGAGATAACCGTCTGCACGTGCGTCTCCAAAGTGCCGAAGCAAGATCGCAAAAGCTCCAGCTCTTCGAGGACGGCTATGTCAAGAAGCTCAATATCAAGTCCCATGCGCTGAAGGATGCGGCGATGATGCTGCTGGCCTCAAGGGATTTGCACTGCGTTCGATCGGCCGATGCCTTGAAAAGCGTCGAGCATGGCTTGACGGTCGAAGGCATGATTTCGGGCAAGCATGGGAAATTCGAGAAGCAGGATCAGCGTCGGCTCGATCAGGATTGGATGACCGGCTTTGACAACAAAGACCAGCTCGATTCGCTTGCCAAGCAATGCATCGAAGCAGAGAGACTGTCCCAGGAAGCCAAGAAGTCCGTGCAAAAGTCCCAGCAAAAACTCAAGCAGTTCGAAGAAACACTGCGCATCATCGAAGCCTTGCTTGGCTTGGATTTCTCGACGATCGATTTGCCCAAGGCCCTTTCGGACATGGAGAGATCTGTCAAACGGCTAGAGGGCTTGCTCGATCCCAAGTCCGATGCGAGCCAAGCCAAAATCAACTACGAAAAGGAAAACAACAAGCTCGAATCGCTTCGTCAGGCCATCACCGACCAGAGAGCCGAGATCGCCGTCTACAGCGACAAACGCGACTCGGCAAATCAATACTGCCAAGAGGCTAGCAAGAGGGCTGGCACTGGTCTACAGGAAGCCGAGGAGGCTTTGGCCGCTAAGCATTTGAAGATCGACGCCGAAGTTCAAGCACAGCGAATTATCGAGTACGAACGACGTTTGGCCAAAGAGATCGAATCGCAGCTCGATGAACAGATGGTCAGGGATGCGGACATCGAGCAGCATTTGGTGCGCAAGATGGAGATCGCCAAAAGAGTCGATACCGGTGCGCTGGTCGAAGTCGGCTCGACGATCGACGAAGTACCCGTCTACTTGGAACGTCTTCGGGTATTGACCGAAGAGGCACTGCCGGAAAAACGAACACGATTTTTGGAATATTTAAATCGTTCGAGCGATCAAGGAGTTACGCAGCTTTTGGCGAGCATCGACGAAGAGGTCGATGCGATCGAGGAGCGGATCGCAGAGTTGAACCACACGCTCGTGAAAGTCGATTTCCGATCTGGCCGATACTTGCAACTTTTGCCACAGCGGATGAAGGACGAGCGACTCCGATCGCTCAATATCGCGATGCAGAAAGTCAGGCACGCAGCCTTGAAGGACGATGGAGGAGAAAGCCATTTCAAGGCCCTTCAAGAGATGGTCGCGATCTTGCGCGAAGCGGGCGAGAACCGCAGGTTGCAAGGATCCAAAGCCCTCTTAGACCCTCGGTTTCGGTTGCAGTTTTTCGTCGTCGAAGTCGACCGCAAGACGGGAGATCGATCTCCACCTCGAACGGGATCTCAAAGTGGATCTGGAGGAGAAAAGGAACTCATGGCCAGTCACATTTTGACCGCGTCGCTCAGTTATGCTCTCTGTCCACCGGCGGCTACCAAACCCCTTTATGGAACGGTCGTCTTGGACGAAGCGTTTTCCAAGAGTTCGCCCTCGGCAGCTAGCCGGATCATCGAAGCCCTTCGCATCTTTAGTTTGCACCCTATTTTTGTGACGCCGAATAAGGAGATCGGGTTGCTGAAAAAACACACACGCAAAGTTGTCTGCGTGCAAAGGCCTGGCAAGGAAGCGAGTCTGGCTTCGATCTCCTGGGAGAAGCTTGAGGAAATCGCAAAGAGTCAGTAAAAAGAGGTGATGAAATCTCCTGCCCAGCTCCGAATCAAATTACGAAAGCAATGGGAGAACGCCTCGTGTCGCGAAGCGCGACTTGTGGGAATCGCAGGATCTTGGCCGATCAGTCTTTCGATCGGTAAACCGAGTTCCAGCAAGATCAAGAATCAGCTCGATGCGGTTAAGCGGCATTTGGAGGCTTGGAGAAAAGTTACCGTTGGCCAAGTCGTTTTCGAGGATGTGGTTTATCGGCACGCCAGTCAAGCAGTGAGCGTGCCAGTCGCTTGGCGATTGAACAAACCCACCCAGTGGATCGACGCGATTGGCGATGCAAGCGTTCGCGCCGAGTTTCGAGACTTGTCGGAGTTGGTGCAAGGATCCGATCGTTTGTTTCACTCTTTGCTGGTTCGAAAGCGATCGCTTTGGAGAGGCAAGCCCATGCAGGAGGTGTTGATGGCCACGAGGCTAGCGATGGCGATCGAACCTGGGTGTGCACAAGGCCGACCGCTGAGAACTTTATCGATCGAAGGGATCGATACGAAGTTCTTCGAGCGGAATGCCAAGTTGGTGACCGCTCTGTTGGATGTTCGCTATGAGAAACAAGCCAGCGAGCTGGGGCTAGAGACGTTTTTAGGAGCAGCGCAGGAGGCCGAGCACTGGCTGCTTGTGGTCGATTTGGATGGTGGACTGTTGCCTTATGAGAAACTGCGGGTCAAGTCATCCGAACTAGCGAAGCGAGCTTTGCCGGGCACAAGAGTGCTGATCGTTGAGAACGAAACTTCGCAGCATCAGTTGTGTCCCATGGAAGGCACGATTGCTGTGCTTGGAAGCGGTTTCGATTTGAGTTGGACTCAAGCCGGTTGGTTGCGGGAGAAGCAAGTGGCGTATTGGGGAGACATTGACACATGGGGTTTGCAGTTTCTGGCCAAGGCTAAGCAATCGCTTGATCCTATAGAGTCATTGCTCATGGATTCAGAAACGTTTGAATTGCATTACGGATCGGCGGTATCAGAACCGATTCAAGCCGATTGCAAGGTCCCTTTGGGGCTTGATCCATCGGAGGCTCAGTTGTACCTGCGATTGCTGAGCGATCGGCGTGGAAGGCTCGAGCAGGAGTTTCTACCTGCGCCCTTGGTCCATCGCAGGCTCAAGGAATGGATGGAGAGAGTGCGGGGGGAGTGAGGGGTCCGACCGCGCGTAAGGCTGTTTTTCTGAACCGCTGATGAACACTGATATTCGCTAATAAAGACCAAAACCTGACCGCTAATAAACACTGATAAACGCTGATGCAGTGCTCAAGACTAAGCTTGAGTTGCACCGTTAGCCGACTAGCGCAAGCGTCGGGCAGTGACCGTACACGGCACAGCGCGATCAACCATCTTCAAGAGAACTAATTCATCTCCATCGCTCCAGGTTC
>JAJTFC010000084.1 GCA_021298315.1 Planctomycetaceae bacterium | reverse complement strand
TGCCAATTCATTTGGTTGAGCCGATCGAGCTTGGTAGCCAATTCCAGAACAGGAGCACCCTTTAAAGGACTCGAGTCTTGGACATTCTCAACATAGTTGCGACTAAGCCTAGGGGCTGAGTAGACCGGAACCTCATACGTTGCAGGCCTGGACATCCAGGTCATGATCGCGTTGTAAGCTAGCAGCACGATCCCAAAAACGTAAAGAGCACCTGCAAAGACGCGAGCCCACCAAAACGGCATCAATACAGGAACTGTTTCCATGAAGGTATTGGCCGGATCCCCTTTGGGGGTCAGTTCTCGCCACATCAAACCTTGGGTGATCCCAGCGATGTAGATCGGGATGATGTACAAGAGAATCGCAATGGTGCCAATCCAGAAATGCCATTCGGCAAGCTTGGTGCTGTAAAGCTTGGTTTGGTAAAGCCTGGGCAAGAGCCAATAGATCATCCCAAAGGTCATAAAGCCATTCCAGCCTAAAGCTCCTGAGTGGACGTGTGCGATCGTCCAATCGGTGTAGTGAGAAAGAGCGTTAATACTCTTGATCGACAGCAAGGGGCCTTCAAAGGTCGCCATCCCGTAGAACGTGATCCCGACAACAAAGAACTTGAGCACAGGATCGGCGGTGACTTTATGCCAAGCCCCTCTCAAGGTCAGCAGCCCGTTGATCATACCGCCCCAAGACGGCATCCAGAGCATTACGCTAAAGAGCATCCCAAAGGTGCTAGCCCATTCCGGAAGAGCGGTGTAATGCAAGTGGTGAGGACCGGCCCAAATGTAGATAAACACCAAGGACCAAAAATGGATGATGCTCAGCTTGTAACTAAATACAGGTCGGTCGGCAGCTTTAGGCAGGAAGTAATACATCAATCCCAGGAACGGTGTGGTCAAAAAGAAAGCCACGGCGTTGTGACCATACCACCACTGCATCAGGGCGTCTTGAACACCCGCATAGATCGGATAACTCTTACCCAATCCAACAGGTACAACCAAATTGTTAAACACGTGTAGAACCGTCACCGTGACAATCGTCGCGATGTAGAACCACAAGGCCACGTACATATGGCGCTCACGGCGATGGATCAGTGTCATCATGAAGTTGGTGCCGAAGAACAATAGCCAGACGACAGCAATGGCGATATCGATTGGCCACTCGAGCTCCGCGTACTCCTTGCTCTGGGTGATTCCCATCGGGAGTGTCAAGGCAGCGGCCAAGATGATCGCTTGCCATCCCCAAAAGTGAAGTCGGCTCAAAGCGTCCGACCACATGCGAGCTTTGCACAACCGCTGGGTGCTGTAGTACACGGCCGCAAAGATCGCATTACCGGCGAAGGCAAAAATGGCCGCGTTGGTATGAAGAGGACGAAGTCGGGCGAAAGAAAGGACTTGGCCTACGTCGCTTTGGAATTTGCCGGAGAATTCGGGTAGAACCAAAAGAAGGCCTACAACCACTCCGAGACTTGTGGCTATGAGCCCCCAAAAGATCGTCGCAAAAACAAACCAGCGGACGATGTCGTCGTCGTAACTGTAATGCTCAAGCGAGCTTGAGGTTTGCGAATCGCTGTGCTCCGAGGCAATTGCTGTGTTGGTCTGGCTCATAAAGATCGAGTCGAAACGTGGGTCAAGTCAGGTCAGGCGCTAGAGTCGATTGTATATCGACATCGACTCACGCTCATAGCCTAAAGCATCCTTTTGGGGGCTTTCTACCGCGACAGATTGAAGCAAGTCCACCAAGTCGCTTTAACCCTATTTTATTTGCGTTTATTGCGAAATCTACGCCCGGAGCTGGAGACTAAATCGATAGCCCACCGCGACTTTCGTTACACTGGCCAAAAAATCCGGGCCGGTGGGCCTCAGATCACTACTACGCAATGAGTCACTTATGTTGCAATCGATTCACTCACGGTTTCGTTTGAGCAATGTCCTGGCAATTCTCTTTCTTGTTGGGATAAGCCACCCTCTAGCAGCACAACCACCGAACATCCTTTTTCTCTTTGCCGATGACTGGGGCCGCTACGCAAGCGCCTACGCCAAGTACGAACCTCAAAACGCTTTGCAAGCTTTGGTTCGCACTCCGAACATCGATCGCATCGCCGAGCGTGGTGTGCTGTTCCGTAACGCATTTGTCTCTGCTCCGAGCTGCACACCTTGCCGAAGCGCCCTGTTGTCTGGGCAGCATTTTTGGAGAACGGGTCAAGCTTCCATTCTTCAGGGGGCCAAGTGGGATTCAACCATCCCTGCCTTTCCACTTTTGCTTCACGACGCCGGTTATCATATCGGAGAGAGCTTTAAAGTTTGGGGGCCTGGAACACCCAACGACGCTCCTTATGGTGCTGGTAAATTCGGATACGAGAAAGCTGGCCGACGTTGCAATGACTTCTCCGAAAATGTCACGAAGATGATGCAGCAGGGATCCTCGTTCGAAGATGCTAAAACGGCGATTCTCGACGAGGTTCTCGCCAATTTTGATCAGTTCCTCGAAGCTCGCCCTCAAGGGAGCCCATTTTGCTATTGGTTCGGGCCCACGAATGTTCATCGGCAGTGGGTACAAGGTTCGGGGAAAAAACTCTGGGGCTTTAACCCGGATGACTTCGAAGGCAAATTGCCTCCGTTCCTACCCGATGTGCCAGTCGTACGAGAAGATGTCGCGGATTACTTTGGGGAGATAGCCGCTTACGATGCGGCCGTAGGCGCACTGCTGGATCGACTCGAATCGAGCGGTCTGGGCGACTCGACAATGATCATCATCAGTGGTGATCATGGCCCGCCGGGCTTTCCCCACGGCAAGTGCAATCTCTACGGTTTTGGAACCTCGGTGACGTTGGCCATCAGCGGCCCAAAGATCCCAGGTGATCGCATGATCGATGACCTTGTCAGTCTAACGGATCTCGCTCCCACGATTCTCGAATCGGCGGGTGTGCCCATTCCAAAGAACATGACTGGCAAGAGCCTCCTGCCGATCCTCACAAGCGATCGCAGCGGCAAACTTGATCCGCAGCGCAACGCTGTCTTCGTTGGACGCGAACGGCATGTCGAATCAGCGCGTGCCGATTGGACTCCTTATCCCCAGCGAGCGATCCGTACCGACGATTATTTGTTGATCATCAACTTTCGTCCCGACCGCTGGCCCTTGGGTGACCCCTACGGACTTAGCGACCCAGAGCCCCCCACCTTTGAGCAAATCCAAAACAACACGCGCGTGACTCATCCTGATGAGGATGCTGGGCCGACCAAGGCGTGGCTTGTCACCCATCGGGACGATCCGCAGTGGAACGCCTACTACCAACGCGCTTACGGCAAAAGACCACGATGCGAACTGTATGATCTCCGGAAGGATCCACATCAAATGACCAACGTCGCAAACGATCGAGCTTACGAGACAATCCGTAAAGAGCTTGAGGATCGATTGATGCACGAGTTGTCGATCACAGGTGATCCGCGCGTGCAAAACGACGGAAATTTCTATGAAACACCACCGATGTCAGGGCCTTTGGAGGATCAGCCACAGTCGCCCCGAAATAAGGCAAACAAACGATGAGTTCAGCAAACCCAACCTCTTTGCCCCCAAGATCCTTTGATCCAGGTTACCTGTTGCGCTTATGGTTCGGGCTTCGTGAACCTGTCGATCAAACGGCTTATGCCGCAAGCGGCTTTGGACTGATGGTTCTGAAGTACCTTGTTGAAGCCTCTGTGGTCTTTCTGTTTACCTTCAAGACCTATTTCCCGTGGGACTTTGTCAATCCGCTCATCAGTGTCCGGCAAAAGTACTTTGCGGCACCCGCACCGGAGTGGTTGGCCTGGGCCTTTATACTTTGGTCCTTACCTTTCTTGTGGATCGCTGTGTCGATGAGTGTTCGCAGGGCTGTAGACGCCGGTAAGAATGCATGGTTGGGACTATGGGTGTTTGTTCCGATCATCAACCTGTTGATGATGATTTATCTGTGCTTGCTCCCAAGCGATCCGAGACGCAGGGTTGATTTATCTCAAGATCCTTACACCCGCGAGCCTTTGATCGAGCATCAGCTTTCATCGGCCCTACTTGGAATAGCCGCCAGCGCCGCGATCTGCTTAACGATGGTCTCGCTCTGTGTGTACTTGATCCAAGATTACGGTGGAGCGCTTTTTATGGGTACTCCGATTATCATGGGAGCCACCAGCGCGTACATCTATAATCGACCCTATAGCCGTGGAGTTCTATCGAGCATCATGGTCGCAGAACTTTCGATTTTCCTAAGCGGCCTGATTCTGTTGCTCTTTGCCTTCGAAGGAATCATCTGCTTGGCGATGCTTCTGCCGATCGCCGGTGCGATGGCCATCCTGGGTGCTCTCATCGGAGTAATGATCGCATCGATCCAACCCCAGCGAACGATGACTCTGCTGATCCCCATCAGCCTCTTGCCAGTGATGGCTGGTGCAGAGCATGCAGTCAGACAACTGCCTGAATACGAAGTCCTCACGACCATCGAGATCGATGCAACTCCCGAGCGCATCTGGCCTCATGTGGTCGGTTTTTCAGATTTAACCGACCCACCCAATTGGTATTTCCAACTCGGGATCGCATACCCCAAACGAGCTACCATCGTCGGCTCGGGTGTCGGTGCGGTCCGACACTGCGAATTCTCGACCGGAGCGTTCATCGAACCGATCACCGCTTGGGAAGAGCCAACTCGACTTGCCTTCGATGTCCAATCCCAACCCCCTCCGATGCACGAACTGAGCCCCTATCGGCATGTGCATCCGCCCCACCTAGACGGATACTTAAGGTGCAAACGTGGGGAGTTTCGGTTGATACCCCTGGAAGACGGACGCACGCGTCTAGAAGGTCGAACTTGGTACGAGTACGAGATCTTTCCCCAAAGCTATTGGACGCTTTGGACCGATCGACTGATCCACTCGATCCACAAGCGAGTCTTAACGCATATCAAGCAACTCTCTGAAGCCTCAAGCCGCCCGCTGTAGGGACTTGGAGCTACTGCGATACAGCGACTTCCAAGTCGCGACCGCGTGCTCACAAACATAGCGAACGTCTTCGCGAGTAAGCTTGCCATGGGTTGGTAGATTTATCCCCAATCTTGAACACTCCTCGGCCACCGGATAACTTCCGCTGCGCTCAAGGTACATCGGCATGGTGTGGATCGGGTAGAACACCGGCCTGCTCTCGATACCGACATCCGCCAACAAACCAGCCCACTGGTCCCGTGATACGGCTAACTTAGGACGCATCATGATCGTAAACATCCAGTAGGAATGTTTGGCCCAAGGTGCAGCCCATGGTAGTTGGAAGAGATCCTGGTAATCGGCAAGTTCCTCAAAGTACCATTGGGCAACTTGCTGGCGACGCTCCACGTGAATATCTAGCCGTTCGGCTTGGGCCGTCCCGATCGCTGCCGCGATGTTGGTCATGCGGTAATTAAAACCGACTTCGGGATGCCAATAGTTTTTGTTGGGATCAACGGCCTGGCCACGCAAAAACCGCATCCTAGAGGCAAGCTGCTCGTTGGCAGTCGTGATCGCTCCACCTTCACCCGTAGTGATCGTCTTGTTCCCAAAGAAACTAAACGAAGATGCATCGGCCAGCGAACCGACCGGACGGCCTTTGTACAAAGCTCCTATCGCTTCGGCTGAATCCTCGATGAGCAACAAACCATGCCGATCGGCAATGTCGCGAATCGGATCGATATCCACCGGATGGCCATACAATGGCACCGTCAAAATCGCTTTGGTTCTAGGGGTGATCGCCTCTTTGATCCGCTCAGGATCCATCGATAAATAATTGGGCTCGCAGTCGACAAACACCGGTTTGGCTTGGCAATAATGAGCCGCATTGGCCGTCGCGATATACGAGAGCGTCGGCATGATCACCTCGTCTCCAGCACCGACTCCGGCCGCCACCAAAGCCAAATGCAACGAGGTCGTCCCGTTGTTCGTTACGACCGCAAATGGAACTTGGCAATAATCCGCTAAGAGTCTCTCAAAGCGATCTATGTAGCTCCCCTTCGAAGAAATCCACGTCGACTGGAGGCAATCCATAACATAGAGAGCTTCGTTGCCGTCCAAAACCGGCTCGGCGACGCGAATGCTCCGATTGATGCGCTGATTCATTCTCGAGATTCCTTCCCCCTGGATCGTTGCGGGCGTTTATAGTGATTTCGTCGGCTGAAAATCAATTCCAGTTTTCGTATTTCCCCCAAATCCCCTCTCCTAACGCCTCGCCAAGTCCGCTTGATTTGTTCGTAGCGTACATACGAGGCCTGCAGTAAAATTTCTAATTCAAAACAGGCCTTATTTACGTCTCTTCGAGTCCGAAAAAGGTTTCCGTTGACCCGCCTGTTGCTGGGAACCTACAATGAATCCCATTACTTTTTCGAGGAGTGATCGATGAATCAAGACTTTTTCATGGCGCTTTGGCCTTCGGTGATCGCTATCGGCCGTCGAGCTTTTGCGACCTTTGTGCTCTTGTCCTTGCTAACCGCTAGCCTATTTCCGGTCTTGGCCGAATCGGGGCAAGATCCCCTGTTTGGCAAGTCCGGTGATAGTTTTGGCCAAGAGCTCTCGTTGGGGCTTTTTGATAACCCATATGAATTTTCAGCCAGCTACGAGGTCAATCCCAAGACGCTCAAGGGCCGAGTCTCTCTGACGACCAAGCTGTCGGGCAAGTACCACATTTTCTCGACGACCCAAGCTTCCGGTGGTCCGAGCCCGACGGTGATCAAGCTCGCGGGAAAGTTGGCCAAGTTGACCGGCCCTTTTGTTCCCGACCGAGCTCCCGAGGTCGACCGCAGCTCGGAGTTCTGGCCTGGGCTCGATGTCGAACAATTCAGCAACACGGTCACTTGGACCGCCCCGATCCAATTTGTTCAATCACCTGGAGACAAACCCGAACCGATCCAACTTACCGTCGAAGGTCAAGTCTGCGAAAAGAATTGCATTCCGATTCGTGACGAGACGGTTCAGGCGAGCTTCTCTGGCTGGATCGAGGAAAAAGAGGAATCGCTTGCCTTGGGAACCTTTCGTGAACCCGACAGCATGGTCGAGTGGAAGATCCATCTTTCCAAATCATCAGTTAAACCAGGCGAAAAAATGGAGCTGATTCTCGAAGCCAACCCCGACAAGGATTTTCATATTTACAAATTGGATCCGAAAGACAAAACCACGGAGAACCGAACGCATCTGGTTCTAACTCAGAAAGCAGGCGTTCGAGCTTACGAACCGATCGTCGACAAACGCCCCACTCGAAAAGACTTAGGGGTCGGTGGCATCGTCGACTACTACAATGGCAAAGTGACGATTCGCGTTCCCATTGAAATCCCTGACACGGCCCTCGATGGAGAAACACCCTTCGAGGGACTCCTAGGTTATCAAGCCTGCACGACCGGGGCCTGCGATCGGCCTCGGGGCTTGTCGTTCAAAGGAACTTATCAAGTTTCCAAGTCCGACCCATCGGGAGACAGGTTACCGCTGAGGATCGCGTCGAGCAAATATGACGAGGTAGCGAACCATCCGCAGCGACAGAATTGGTTCGAAGGGGACAAGTACTCGCTAACACTTGGCGTCAAAGACATTCTAGTGACGCTATCGCTTGCGCTCGCGGGCGGGTTGATCTTGAACTTCATGCCCTGCGTCTTGCCAGTCATCGGTTTGAAAATCCTAGGTTTCGTCAACGAAGCCCACGGGGAACGTCAACGGGCCTCGATGCTGACACTTGTTTATGCGCTGGGTATGGTTTCAGTCCTAGTGAGCCTTGGGATAATAAGCCTCGTGCTCCGATGGCTTACAGGACAGGCTCTGGTATGGGGCGCGTTGTCGACCAACACCATCTCGCTGATTCTTTTCACCGGATTCTTGTTTACCTTGGCACTGAGCTTCTTAGGGGTTTGGGAGTTTCCGATCCCCGGCTTTGCCACAGGTGCCAAGAGCACAGAGCTTTCAAGCAAGAAAGGCTTTGGGGGTGCTTTCTTCAAAGGGGTTATCACGACGCTCCTTGCAACTCCATGCAGCGGACCGTTCCTAGGTAGCGCCCTTGCAGTGTCGCTGAACCAACCGGCTTGGGTCGTCTTGCTGATCTTCTTAGGCATCGGGATCGGAATGGCGTCCCCTTATTTGCTCGTTGCGATGTTTCCAGGCGCGATGAAATGGATTCCAAAACCCGGGCCTTGGATGGAAACTTTCAAAGAGTTTCTCGCATTCCCTATGCTCTTGGGAGTCGTTGCCTTTGTGGCTAGCTTTCCAGACAAGAAACGCATTGCGATGCTCTCGGCCTTGATCTTCATCTGGTTTGCTTGTTGGATCATCGGCCGTGTTCCATCTTGGGAAAGCCTTCAGCGCAGAATGCGTGCTTGGGGAATCGGTAGTATCGTGGCCGTCGCCGGAACGATCGGCTCGTTTTATTTCATGCAACCCTCGAAGTACGAGCTCAAATGGGTACCGTTTAGCGAGCAAGCGCTTCAAGCCGCCGTCGCCGAGGGCAAACCGGTCATGGTCGATTTCACAGCCGAGTGGTGCCAAAACTGCAAGCTGAATTTGGCTGTAGCCATCAACACCCGAAAAGTTCAGGAAGTTGTCGAGAAGAACAACATCGTGCCTATGATCGCCGATATGACTGAGCACCCTCCCGAGCTGAAAGCCAAACTGCGAGAACTTAAAAAAGTCGCTATACCGGTGCTTGCCATCTATAAACCCGGTGACGCAAAGGATCCCATTATTCTCGAAGATATTCTCAGCGAGTCCCAAGTCATCGAAGCTCTTGAGAAAGCCAAATCGGACCTGTCCTCTTCAGGGAACCCTTTCTCGGCTGCCTATACGCAAAATGAACCACCGTCCGAAGCTGCATTACATTCTGGAGAAAAGCTTCCGAGAACTCGACGCTAGCAGTGGCCGTAGCTTCCCGGTACGTTGCGCGGTCCTTTGCCCTGCGGCGGTTTGCGAAACTCAGGCTTGCTGATACCCTTAGGGTTTGTTAGCGACTCTCGGTAGTAAGCGACTTGCACGATGGCCATATCCGACTCATCCTGTCGTTCTTGCTCAGGGTACTCCTGCACCGTCTGAGGATGCGCTGCCTTCCATCGATCCGACAACAACTCCTCGATCTTGTTAAGCCGCATCTGCTTCCATTGTCTGATTTTTCCTTTTGGCACTCTGATAGTCGAGCGTACCTCGCACAGGCCAGTCCCATGGTTCCTCACCACTTTGTCGGATGGTTGCAATCTGATGGAAAGCACCCGTTACGCTTTCCCGATGCTCGTAGGTAGTCTATACTTCTGAAGTTGTGGTACAGGTCGCGATATGCATTGAGTTTGGTTTTTTTGTTTATGAACGAACTTCAAAGACTAGCTCGACTGAATGAAGCACAGCTTGATTCTGATTCCTGGAAGGAATGGTATCGTCTCACCCCAATTGAGAGGATGCACGAATCGATGAAGCTGTGGCGATTCTATCTTGATGCAGGAGGCTCACTTGATCCCGAACCCGATTCTCAAAGTCCTTTCGACGCTGTCATGCCACATGGTACGCCACCTGCTTATAGGCGGTCAGGCCTGCGTGTTATACGGCGCAGCGGAGTTTAGCCGCGACTGCGATTTGGTCATCTTAGCGGATGATGTAAATCTCGGAAATCTGCAGAGGGCCTTGGGTGAACTACGGGCCAATTGTATTGCGGTACCTGAATTTAAAGCCGAGTATCTTCAACGCGGTCATGCGGTTCATTTCCGATGCCAACATCCGGATGTGGTGGGTCTCCGCATCGACGTCATGAGCGGACTTCGTGGATGCGATAACTTCGAACAGCTTTGGGCCAGGCGGACGACGATCCAAGATCCCGAAACGAATTTCGCATATGAGGTTATTGCGATCGAGGATTTGGTTCAAGCCAAGAAGACCCAACGAGACAAAGATTGGCCGATGATTCGTCGATTAGTCGAAGCTCACTACGATCAGAATCAAGACGCTCCAAGTGATTCGATGATCTTGTTTTGGCTCAGAGAGTCTCGAACGCCTTCGATGCTCGTGGAACTGTTGCATCGGTTTCCGGAGCAAATTGCTGCTTTATCATGTTCGCGTCCTTGGTTGAGATCCCTAGAAAATACTGACGAAAAGCGCATCGAACAGTTGCTTAGGGAGGAGGAATATGCACAGAGGTTAGCCGATGAGGAATACTGGAAGCCACTCAAAGCAGAATTGGAACAACTTCGGCTCAATCGCCATCGTCGCTTGTAGCTAGTTAGCCTCCGTACCTACCTAGCGCGTTGTCTACCGGCCTGTCGCAAAGGGCCCCGTTCGGAAAATCCCCACGGCAGTTAACAACCGCGAGTCTCGCATGTTAGTTCGAGGAGGGTTGCGCTCGGGGAGGGCTCGATCGATTCTATTTCGATCGAGCTTGTCGGAATCCCTCGTCACCGTCGGTAGCTTGGTCGCCTTCCTGCGCCGATTCCGATCCGCTTTGCGCGGAATAGTAAGCGGCTTCATCGATCCCATCACCGTCGAAGTCTCCGACGACGACATTCTCACCTTCACCTTGGATCTCGAAAACGCGATCGGTCGCATCGAGTCGACCATTGCTATTGCTGTCGACAATCACCCGATCTCCTCGAACCACAGCGATCTCATCGATGCCGTCGCCATTGAAGTCACCGACGATGGCAATGTCCCCCGTTTTGCCAAACTGAGCGTATCCGTCGCGGACAGGATCGAGCTGCCCATCACCATTGACATCCAATACCCAGCTACCGTCTTTAAAGATGCCCAAGGTCGAGACGCCATCGCCGTTGAAGTCCCCTGCGATCGGTTGATCCCCTCTTGCTCCGAAACGAAACACGTGATCGATCACGTCCGAACGAGGATCCCCTTGACTTCCGCGTTGCATGAGTCGAACCAGACTCTCTTCGTCTTGGTTGGGTGGTAGATTTTTAGGTCGAGTGTCGAGCCGGTTTTCTGGGTCGGGCAAACCAGGCTCGCGTTCGATGGCTGCTCCATCACCATCTCTAGCAATCCCCCAAACACCGATGTCATCCTTGCCATCTCCATCCCAATCTCCGACGACTGGCAAATCGCCGACACCTCCGAGCTGAGCCCAAAGATCGGTTCGATCCCATTGGCCGTTGCCATTGATATCGATCAGCCATTCACCATCTTTGAACAGTGCCAACTCGTCTTGTCCATCGCCATTGAAATCCCCGGCCAATTGCGTTGCACCTTGAACACTAAAGGCTCGTTTGGACGCAATGCGAATCGGTTTTTTCATCGACGCGACGATCTGCCATCGGCCTGAATCCATCGCATCGACAGTCCAAGTCGTGGCATTGAGCATCCTAGCGGCTTTGGCAATCTGCTCTCGATCGACCGTCTTTCGATCTTGATAGCCACGAGGCTCTCCAGCATTGATCACGCTCAGGTGCCACGTATAGTCAACGTTAAAGCCAGCGACGCTTTGCGGCAGTCGTAGCTCTTCGAGAGGTGCAAGAACTACCCAAGGAGGATTCGATGGAAAACGGTAGACATCGGCGCGCATTGGCCCAGGTACCAAAGGCCCTGGATCGATCGGAGGTACCGGTTGCACTGGACGAGGTGGTGGCGGTGGCGGTGGCGGAGGAGGTGGTGGCGGAGGCGGTGGCAAGACTCCAACGAGGATCTCGCTAAAGTTATTCTCCAGCGATACACCTCGCGCAATGGCTTGAACAAACAGCAACGCATCGCGTCCAGGGTCGGCACCTTGCTCATTGGCCAGCATATCGATGGCATCTTGGATATCTGAGGGGATGCTTTGGCCAGCGTTGATGGCAACCCCACCAGTGGTTCCAGGAGTATCCCAGCCGTCTGACAAATTGCTTGCGGAGGAAACCTGGTAGATGTGGTATTTGCCTGGTCTGAGTCCATCGAAGCGATAAAAGCCCGTCGCATCGGTGATGACCTCGATGAGCCCATCGATGAAATGCCCCGGAAGGACATCCTGAGCCGAGAGCAGTGAACCATCGAGTTTCCGCAGTATCAACTTCGATCCTGCGATGGGTCGATCATCCGGGGTGCGGATCCCTTCGCGAATCCCTGTTAAGTCGCTTGGTGGTTGCCCATCGCTTGTCAGGAGTTCATCGCCGTCTTGAAAGACATATCCGCTGATGACCCCCGGAGGGATCTCCATGAAATCGTAACCGATCGCATCCAATCCATCGGGAAGTACGATCGAGGATATCGTATCGGTCGACAAGGCGTTACCGCCCGCACTCCCCGAACGCTGTCCTCCTTGGAAATACCCCGCTGGTTGTCTTTGACGGATCGTATAAGTTCTGGGTGCGAGGCCTTCGAAGCGATAGCTTCCATCGCTGATCGTTGTGGTTGATGCGATGACTGTTCCATCGCTGTCGATCAGTTCGATTAGGACACCTCGGATCGGATCTTCGTTTGGGCTGTAAGATCCATTCTCATCGAGATCTTCGTAAACTTTACCAGCGATCGAACTTGGCAATCGTTCACAGAAATCGTATTCGATGGCCGTCTGGCCACCGAGCAATCGAATCGATTCGATCCGTGTGCCACTGATCGCTTGTCCATTGTTGATTCCATCGACCAAGCCGGCCTTTGAGGCGCCATCGATCAAGCCCACCGGTTGCGACTCGATCACCGCATAGAGGCCCTTGGGTAGACCATTGAAGCGATAAGCTCCTGTCGCATCGGTTTGGGTGGTAGCTACCACTTTACCTAGGTTGTCGACCAAGGTGATGGTCACGTCGGCAAGTGGCTTTGAACCCTTCGGATCGGTGCTAAAGCAAGCGAATCCTGGTAGTCCGATATGAACGTTTCCCGAGATCGTTGACGGTTGGAGTTCACCGAAATTGTATTCGATGCCGACATCGCCCCCATTGAGAAGGATATTGCCGATGCGATCATTGGCAATTAGCGAACCTCGAATCTCATTGCCAACGCGCCCGACGGAATCTTGTCCATCGAATAGTCCCACCGGTTGGGCTTCGAATAGCTCGTAGAGCCCCGGTGGAATCGAATCGAATCGATAAGTCCCATCGGACTGAGTCGTTACTGTACGGCGAATTTTTTCTCCGGTAATCGTCTGGCTCGATACCAGTTCGATCGTAACACCACCGAGTCCTGATTCGGTGGGATCTTGCTGACCATTGTCGTTGTTGTCTAGGTAGACTTTTCCGGCGATGGACGAAGGTATGAGGATTTGAGGCGTTGTTGCAGCGACTCCGCTGGATCGATCCCGTTTCCCATCGGCGTTGTCGGCAGGCAGGCCAAGCTCCGATCCGGCTTGCTTGGCCTGATCGAGTTGCGAGTCGTAGCGGTTGAAGAAGCGGCCCGAAGCATTTGCGTTTTCGTAGTGTGGAGCGCTGAACTCGGCGCGGAACATCGAACCTTCGAATTCCGCACCTGAGGTGATCGGATCGAGACCTTCGTTGAACTCCTGAATATCGGCTGTCGAGTATAGGTGCTGAACTTCATCGACATCGATCGAAAAGACCAGTCGATCCCCGGCGTAAAAATTCTCGAAGTTGAGCGCCAATTGCATGGATCCGTCGAGGACATCCGCCCAGACCCGCGCGTTAGGATCTTTCGCCTCGAGCGATTCAACTTTAAAACCGAAGGAATGATCGGCTCCCCGGCCACCATCGAGAGTGTCAAAGAGGTTATCGGCGACACTGTAACCTTGGGTGTTTTGGTCGGTGTTGATCACCAACTTGGTAAGCTTGGTGTTGGCTACCCCGCCCTCGAATGTGACATAGAACGAATCACCATGGGCATCCGAGCCTGAGTCTTCCTCGACGTAAACGCCACCGACCCATAGAGGTTTGGACGCGACTGGATCGGCGTTAAAGACAACGCGCTGTTCGAGTTTTTCAAGGCGGCTGCGTCGAAGCCAGCGGATCATCGGATACGCTCCCTGGCGCTAGAGTCTTCGTACTGCGCCGACACTGGATGGATGAATCGGCCTTGATCATCAGCACCCGAGAGGGCGGATGCAATATCCCACGATCGAATCGTGGTATCAAAGGATCCCGAGAAGAGATGCTCGCCACTGGCTCTAAGCACGGCGATAGTACCATCGTGTCCGATGAGTTTGACCCCCAGCACCTTTGTTTCAAGCGGGTCGGCAACTCCAGGCTTAACGATACGAATCGTGTTGTCTGAGCCGCTCACTGCATAGCGATCCTCAGCCAGCCGTTCGATAGCCATGAGTCTTCCGGCCCCGAGGTCGCTTTGATATTGAACCGATTGAGTTTTAAGCTCGATGCCGACCAAGCGTCGATCTTCGCCGACGCTGTAAAGCATCGATCCGTTTTGAGAGAAACAAAGTCCTCGGACGCGATGGTTGTGAGCAGCGATTGCAAATCCGCCGTCTTGGACAAGTTTTCCGCGAGCGTTCAAGGGCTGGATTCGCACGACACCATCGCGACCAGCGTAGGCAAGATAGTGTTTGTCATTCGAGATCGCTAGCGTACGCACATCAGCCGACTCGCTTCGGTGATCGACGGTCCATTGCAGAGTCTCCAGATCTAGTCGATAGATCGACGGGTCAAATCCAGCGGCCAAAAGGGAGTCGTTGCCTAAAAACGTTAGGCTGAAAAGAGCATGAGGAACTTGGATACTCCAAAGTTGTTTCCAAGAACCGAGGCTGGCCTTGGTATCGTTTTGAGCAGACTCCCTCTTCCAAACCTGTAGCTTGCCGTCCTTTGCACAGGTCGCAAGAAGCTTACCATCAGGTGAAAACTCGATTCCTTGAACCCAGTCGCGATGACCATCGAGCAAGGAGGATTGCGGGAATGGAGAAGCGATATCGTTTAGGCTAAAGATTCGGATCGCATGGTCGTCGCCCGCGGCTGCTGCATAGTTTCCGCTAGGGTCGATGGCCAAAGCTGTAACCACGGGGCTGTCGGCGGTCTTGCTTAGAGGTGCGAGCCTGAGCACTGGCGGTACAATCGCTACAGCCCCTTCATCTGGAGCTTGCTCGGCGCGGGCAAAGGGTACCAGGATCCCTACCATTAGGGTCGAAAGCAAAAGGAATCGAAACAAATTCGCAGGGGAAACCCTGGTCATAGGCATGCTTGAGCGACTTCCGAAGGGGGTAAAAAATCGACGTACAATTCTGGCTTTCTGAGATATCGACGGCCCTGCTTGGGCTCTTTTGGGAAACCAAAGCTAGAATCAAATGCCGTGAAGAAACGATCCTGTTAGGCAAGTTATGATGGTTGGACCGAAGGCATGAATTCGTCGTTGAGGAATCAGTTCCTGATCCCCATCGTTGCAATGCTTCTGCTGATCTGCGCAGCAGTTACTGCCGTATCTTGGACGATCGCAACGCGAACATCGCGGACAGCTACCGAAACGCGACTCAGAAATCTGCTTCAGTTGTGCGCAGTGAGTAAGTTTCCTTTGACCGAACCGGTACTGGATCAAATTGGCGAATTTTCGCGATGCAAGATTCGTCGAGTTTCCCAAGTTGCTGTGATCGATAAGCTCTTTACAACCGAGGAACTTGATGGAAATTTCGATGCGTTTGCGATCCGATTGGATCGGAATGAAAACCCATCCGAGACAACAACGTCCAATTTCTTGCTGGCACTATCCGATCCCAAAGAGCGTTTTGAACGAACCACCGCGGCTTTTTGGTTACCGATGGCAACCGGAGTGCTTTCGACCTTGGCCTTTTGTGCGATCGCACTTGGGATCGCCAATCGAATGGTCAAGCGGTTAGAGACCCTAGAAACTCAGGTAAATCGCATCGCCGGCGGAGAGTATCAAAGCGTGGCAGTTGATGCTCGCAGTGTCGATTCGATCGCTTCGCTAGCTCGTTCGATCAACTCGATGGCTCTGCAACTTGAAAAAGCCAAAGAGGAGATAGCCAACTCGGAGAGATCGCGATTGATCCACATGTTAGCAAACGGTATGGCTCACCAGCTTCGAAATAGTCTTGCTGGTGCGGTACTGCTGCTACAGACCGTTTTGAAACGCACGACTGATGGGCCAACCCATGAGATTCACTATGCGCTCGGCCAAATCCAACTCGCCGAAGAGTCGATCCGAAGATTACTTACCATCTCAAGGCATGGTCCAGCGGCCCAAGAGCAGTCGCTAAGTGTCCAAGAGATTCATCAACAAATCGAGGCTTACACGCGTTCGATGGCCGAGCATCATCACATAGACTTGCAGTTGCATTGTTGCAAAGTCGATCAGCTTCGTAGAATCTCATCAGGCAATTCGGTCATCAGTTCTGTACTGAATTTGGTGATCAATGCCATTGAGGCTGCAAGCCAGTTGACTTGCCAACAGGAAGGATTATCGCAAGGGGGATTCGAGAGACGGGGAACGGTTCAGTGCCATTATCTTTGGGATAGCCAGACTTGTTTGCATCGTTGGCTCATTAGGGATAACGGACCTGGGCCAGATCCTGCGATCTGCCACAAGATGTTAGAACCATTTGTGACCAGCAAGCCAGAGGGGATAGGATTAGGCCTACCAACCACTGCGCTGCTTGCGAAACAATTAGGCGGGGCTCTTCAGTGGCAGCGCCGAGGAGAATGGACTGAATTCGAATTTACGATCCGAGACGCTTGAGAGCGAGGTAAAACATGAGCCAAATTTGGATTATCGACGACGAGCCAGCCATCTGCTATGCATTGAAAACCAATCTAGAAGACGAGCGTCACCAAGTCCAGGTTTTCTCCTCGGCCGAGCCGGCGATCAAGGCGTTAAAGAAGCAACCACCGGATCTTATTCTGTTGGATGTAAGGCTTCCAGGTACCAGCGGCTTGGAGGTTCTTGAGAAACTCAAGGTTGAGCATCCTGGGCTTCCAGTGATTCTAATGACGGCATTTGGAGATTTGCAGACAGCGGTTCAGGCGGTTCAAGGGGATGCGTTTGAGTACTTGACCAAGCCATTTGATCTTGAGACGCTCATGCAAACCGTGCGCCGGGCCCTAGTCCAGCGGCAGATGCGTGCATCAACGACGGCATTGACTCAGGATCAGACCGAGCAACCGGAGTTGATCCTAGGCAAGTCAACGGCGATGCAGAGTGTGTATAAGCAGATAGCGCGGGCTGCGGCGATGGACTCGACACTGCTGATCGAGGGGGAGGAAGGGACGGGCAAGAACTTGGTCGCCGTTATGGTGCATCGCTTTAGTGCCCGTCAGAACTTGCCGATGCTCAGTACAACGGCGATTCCTGGTAAAGATTTGGAATTTGAGATTGAGCTTTTTGGGGCTGGCAGACCGAGCAGTGACGCGCTTCAGCCGCTTCGGACTGGGCTATTGGAGTTGGCTGGCGAAGGAACCTTGCTGATCGACGAGGTTGGTGCGATGTCGCTTGCCAATCAATTGCGGCTGATCCGAGCCATCGAGAACCATTCCTTTTGCAGAGTAGGAGATACAGAGACCAAACAGCTTCGCTGTCGGATCTTGTTCACATCGAGCCACAGTATTTCCAAGCTTGTGAGCGAAGGGGAGCTCGATCGGCGATTGGCCTCGCACCTGGAGGTTTTCAAAATCTCATTACCTCCTCTGCGAGAGCGTCCTGAAGACATTGCACCGATGGTGCGAAAATTTTTACAGAGCAAAACACTTCCACATGGTATACAGATCACCAAGCCAGCGTTAGAAGAGCTTGGGCGTCGGAGTTGGCCTGGCAATGTGCGGGAATTGAAATTGACGATTGAGCGATCGGCCTTGAAAGCGACCGGTGGAATCATCCAGTACGAAGACTTACCGCCTGAGTCGCGATTGGCCGGAGCCGAAGGTAATGCAAGTGAATCCAGCGGTGAGTTAGAGTTGGCAGTAAAAAATTGGGCTTTTGAAAAGTTGCAAGGAACACCTAGCGAGGGGCTCTCGAATGCATCGGGAGTGGATGAGGGATTACCGGGCACGCTCTATGAAGATTTTTTGAGTGCGGTCGAGCCGAGTTTTCTTAAGACGGTTTTGGATCATCATTCGGGCAACCGAGCAGCAGCGGCCAGCACACTGGGATTGCACCGTTCGACGCTTCGTCAAAAGACGCGTCGCTACCGCTTAGAGCCCGACAAATAGGATCGATAAAAAACAACGAACCGGGATTACTGTGGGAGATAGCCCAATACAGCAAAACGGGACATCGATGAAGTTGCATTTCCTAGTAATCGGCAAATGAAAGCGGAGCAGCGCAAGCTGCCCGGTGAGTCGTCTTTCAAAGCGGAACGGCGCAAGCCGTCAAGTGAACCTTGACCCAATACCGTTGATATAGACATAAACCATGTCCTTTGCTGAAGTTATGGGTGCAAACTCAAACAACTCCAACAAAGGAACATGGAAGATGATGACACAAGGAAGTGTCGGTGGACAACTTGAAAAATGGGGACAGACCCTTTTAAAATAGGGACAGACCCTAAGTTGATAGTTAAGAGAATGCTAGCAATTTATTTGATGGCTGACGGCGGAATCGAAGCATGATTCCACCCAAACAGGGGGATTTCCATTCGAATCCACCCCTTTTCCTACCCTCTCGGCGCAGTCCTTCCCCACCAAGCCTCCCCAGGCTCTTCAAAATTTCGCGCCTTACCCTCGAACCTCGCGCCTAAACCCCCTTACGAAGGCTAAGCTAGCTACGTCCTAAGACTCAACCAGTTCTCGAAGAACTCTCCGAGGAACTGTCCGGCTGATCGATATCGGCCCCCTTTCCGGTCCAATACCGATACATCCTTCCAAACGCCTTGGCCTGCTTAAGAACCATCTCGGCCCCAAATCGATGTTGCCGAATACAATCAGGGATGTCCTCAGGCAACGTCTTGATCTCCCGCTCAAAGATCTTGTTCGTAATACACCACTCAA
>JAJTFC010000083.1 GCA_021298315.1 Planctomycetaceae bacterium | reverse complement strand
CCACTCTTCGCGGAGATCTTCGTCGACTTGGTAAGTCCTCCACAGTCGTTTGCCCGACTCACAAGTTCGTCGACCAGCCCGGATCTCGATGGCTCGAATGACACTTGGTGATAGTCTGTGGGTTCTTGCTCCTCGCAGGATATGATCAAGGTACTCGTCGCTTGGTGTCCGCTCGGGAATGATGCCAGGACTCTTCCACCCTCACCCCCCCCGGCCCCCTCTCCAGCCAGCGGGAGAGGAGGAGGAAGAATACTCTTTGCGCGGTCGCAGTGGCGATTTGTTCGTGGCTTGGTTTCGATACGCGATCCCGATCGGTGCTGTGCCGGAAAATGTCACTGCCCGCGGCTTGCGCTATGCGGCTAACTACACACGCCTGCGGCGTCGCTTCACTCATGCTCCCAACGGCTGAGGACAGCCGTTGAACAATGGGACAGCCGTTGAACAATATTGTTCGACGATTGTCCTCAATCGTCCCGGTGCCGAGCTTGCGAGGCGAGTCTGAGGGTCCTGGAAAGCAACGCCAAGCTAAAGCTTGTGGAAAACGGCTGAGGACAGCCGTTGAACAACATTGTTCGACGATTGTCCTCAATCGTCCCGGTGCCGAGCTTGCGAGGCGAGTCTGAGGGTCCTGGAAAGCGACGTCAAGCTAAAGCTTGTCGGAAAACGGCTGAGGACAGCCGTTGAACAATGGGACAGCCGTTGAACAATATTGTTCGGCGATTGTCCTCAATCGTCCCGGTGCCGAGCTTGCGAGGCGAGTCTGAGGGTTCTGGAAAGCAACGCCAAGCTAAAGCTTGTCGGAAAACGGCTGGGGACAGCCGTTGAACAATGGGACAGCCGTTGAACAACATTGTTCGGCGATTGTCCTCAATCGTCCCGGTGCCGAGCTTGCGAGGCGCGTCTGAGGGGCCTGGAAAGCAACGCCAAGCTAAAGCTTGTCGGAAAACGGCTGAGGACAGCCGTTGAACAATCGACAGCCATTGAACAATCGACAGCCGTTGAACAATGGCGAATAATTAGGTCTTGGTGAAGATGTTGTTGGCCAAAGTTCCTGTACTATCGGAGAAGCTGGATTGCTCAATCTTCATCGAGTGCAAAATGCTCAAAAATAAATTGCTCATTCGGTTCTCTCCTTGCCGCCAGTAAACGCCGTGCCTTAGCCCCATGTTTCGACCCCCAGCGACCAACGTCGGCAAATTCTTCGGCCAGTGCGTCGTGCTCGCTCCACTCCCATACAACACAATCGTGTTGTCCAAAACGCTACCATCCTTGTCTTGGTATTGCCCCAACCGACCCAAGAAATGGGCCAGCTGCTGGCTCAAGAACCGGTCGTACTTGGCAAACTGCAACTGCCCGTCTTTGTCCCCCGCATGCGACAAATTATGGTGGGTGCGAGTCAGCCCCAACTTCAACGGAAACGTATCGCTGATCCCCATCCCGTCTTCGCGATTAAGCATGAATGCAACCGATCGCGTAATGTCTGCATCGAACGCTAACGCAATCAAATCGAACATGTTGCGATAGTACTCGGATGGCTCTCCTTCCGGCGATGCATCGAGATTCAGTTGACTGTAATCCTGTTGCTTGAGCGGAATATCTATCCATTTCTCAGATGCAATCAACCGTGACTCGATCTCACTCAGGGACGCTAGATACTGATCCATACGGTCGCGATCGGAACGACCCAATTGCTGATTGAACGAGTTGGCACTCTCTAGCACCGCATCGACAAGCTTCATGCGCGATTTCAACCGCTGTCGCTGGGTCTCTAACGATGATCGGTCGACGCGGAACAATCGGTCGAAAACTCTTCGCGGATGACTCTCGGCAGGTACCGGTCGACCTTGGACGTCGTACGAAATCGTCCCAGTTCGCGATAAAAATCCAACCCCCGCATCGATCGACAGCACAAGCGATGGCTGCCGGCAATGCTGCTTGGTGTGCTGCGCGATGACTTGATCGAGTCCAACGGAATTGAATGTCCCAGGCTTGGGATTGTGCAGCGGGGCACCCGTAAGCCACATGTCGGAGCACACGTGTGGATCGGCTTTGGTCCCGTTCTCATGATGCAACCCCCCGAGAAAACTGACCTGGTCTGCATACGGTTGCAATGGCTCGGTGGACTTGCCCAACTCGAACTTGCCGTCGACCTCTTTGCTGGGAAACCAACTCCACTCGTCGATTCCATGCTCGGGTTTGGGCAACGACATGCCGTTCGCGGTATAGAGAGCACAGAATCGTCGAGGGGTGCGTTCGACAACCTCGCGCCCCATGGCTTCGAGGACAGGCAACGCCAAAGCAGTGCCCGCAAGTCCTTGGAGCACGGCTCGTCGATCCAATCGTGGGGTTGTTAGCATGGGTTCTTTGCTTCCGAAACGAAGGTCAAACGTTATTTCTTGTCGAAAAGATCGCTATGGATGATCCATCGGACGATATCGACGACTCGATAACCGGAATCCTTGAGTTGTCCGATGTTTTCTTTTAGCCACAAGGTCTCATTGTAAGTCAGCCCCCGTCCGCATGCATAGGTCGCCAGATGCTTGGCCAGACTGAAGGCTATCTGATCTTGCCTCTCTTGGGCCAAATAAGCGCGAAAGGCATGAAAATCGGCAATTTTAGTACCGTCGGACAAAGTCGTGGCGCTGTCGACTTGGGCATCCGTACGGGCTTTGCCCGACGCGTCGAAATGTTCGAACGGCAGGCCCCAGGGGTCAATCCCCGAATGGCACTGGGCGCAACCCCGAACATCCCGGTGTCGCTGAAGTTTCTCTCGTAGGCTCAAGGTCGTAAGGTCCTCGAGCTTCGGAACGTTTGGAGGTGGATCGTCAGGAGGCTGGGCAATGATCTTGCGGGCAAACCATGCTCCTCGCTTGACCGGGTTGGCCTCGCGTCCATCGGACAGCCCGCTCAGCGGGGCAGCTTGGGTAAGCATCCCACCTAGCGAAGGATCGCTATGCTCGATAGGCTGGAATTCGAAGCCTGATTCGATTCGATCGGCAAGACCATAGTAGCTTGCAACCACCTCATTGGCTAACACATACTCGGATGCAATGAGCTCCGACGCGCGAGCGTTGGTCTTGAGAAGATGCCGAAAGAACTCGATCGGCTCTCGTCTCAAGTGCTTGCGCGCATCGCGGGTAAGGTTTGGAAATCGTTTCGCATCGACCTCCACCACATCGAACTTATCGAGGCTCATCCACTCCGATACGAATTGCTGGGTAAAAGCCTCGGAACTGGCATCCTTCAAAAGTCGATCGATTTGGGCATCGAGATTGTCACGCAAGTGGCCCTTGGCGGCCAGCGAAAGAAGCTCGCTGTCAGGTGGAGCGCTCCATAGAAAGTAAGATAGTTTCGAAGCGAGCTCCCACTCATCGAGTGGCTCGGGTTCCGGACCGAGGCTCTTTTCGATCAAGTAAAGGAACTGTGGCGAAGTCAGCGTCACGAGCAACGTTTCACGGATGCTTTTTTCAAGCGAATTGCCCGCAGTGAATTCGGTTTCAAAGACGGCGAAGAGTTCTTTTTTCTCGATGTCCGTTAGCGGTCGTCGGAACGCTTTGGATGCGAACTGTTCGATGACTCGCTGTGCATACTCGCGATCGCTTTGGGTATCGGATCGCTCGACAAAAATATCCCGATGATGCTGAGGTGGCCACTGCTCGAAGTAGGGGCCTTCGAACTCGACGCGAGAGATCAGGAGTCTGGGTGTATCACGACCATCGGTGTATTCGTGCCGAACTCCGATCTCACGAACGCCGGCCAAGTAATTCACATTGTCGGGCTCGACATCGGGACTTGGGAAGTTCGCGATATCCCCTTCAAACACATACACCCTTGGTTGCTTGTCTTGGACGACCCTAGGCTCACCGACTTGGGTAAGCGTACTGCCACAGTCACGGCGCAGTCCGATATGAACGCCGAGTTTAGGATTCCTCGATTCATAACGCAGGAATCGATCGTGCCATTGTTGTGCCAAAGGGTTCGCTGGATCGTCCAAGCGATACAGATCGATGCGATCGATGGGGACTGGGCCAGGGTAAGACAGATCGACTTGCCAGTTTCCTTTCGAGAATCGAGCGATCCCAAAATTCGATTGCGATAGGATCGAGGTCGCCTGGATGAGTTCCGAGCTGTCTTGATGAGCCATCGATAGACGCAGTTCGTGGTTCTCTTTGGGAAACGCAGGTGGTTTCGCGAAAGTCCTGCCGGGTTCGACGAGAGCTTGGATCTCCCTGTGTTCCAAAGCTCGGTTATAGATGCGAACTTCATCGATCAGCCCGTGGAAGCCTTGGGCATTCTCGATACGACCGATCTGCAAACGGGCTTGCGGGTTACTCAGATCCGCACTTTGGATGGTTCCAGTAGCAACTCGGTATCCATTGACCAGAAGTTCCGTTTTCTGAGGATCTCGTCGGATGACTGCACAGACATGTTGCCAAGTGTCTTTTTTGAGGACTCCAGGTGGGCTTTGGACGGTTCCGTTGTGCTGGCGATTCGAGTTGGCCGTTTCTATGCGGAGGATACCGCGTGCATCGGGCATGTCCAGCAACCAACCATGGGTGTATCCATATCCCCCCAAACAAACGATCCCACCTTGAGCGAGTTTCTGAGGATGGATCCAAGCACTGATGGTGAAATCCCCGGTGCCGACTCCGATGCTCGTAGGCTGTGACTGTGCAAGTGCATCGGGCTCTCCAGAAACCGATAAAGCTTTGCCAAACGGTGACTCGGCCCAGGTTGCATTCCCCTTAAGCTGCACGGTTTGCAGCTGCACCGTTTGCTCATCAGGCAACGGAGTATCTTCTGAGTTCATGGTCCAGTGACCGAGTAAACCTTGCTCGAGCCGGGTCGAGTCGGCATCGGTAATGGCGCCTTGCGGTTGTTGTTGATGCACGAGGATTTGATAGACACCGTCCTGAGGGATCGTCAGTTGATGGCTTGTTTTTGAATCGCCGCTGGTTTGGATCCAATCCAAGCTTGCCGAGGGCTTGGTGTTGGGAGTCCAAGCGGGAGTGTTTGGGTCGATCAGCAGAAGATCGTTGACCTTCGAGGCAGTCACTCGAACTTGGAATTTTCCTCGCTCGGGCAGTTCGCGGAGCGATAATTTGAAGTTCGCTTGGGGACCGTAGGTACTCGATTCGCCGAAGATTTCCGGGCTGGGTATCGCCGGTCTTAGAGCAAGTCCATTGGGGAGCACTTCGTAAGCTTTTCCTTTCGGGTAGCCTTCATTGCCTCGCATGCATGCGAATACCGCATGGTGGATCCCATCAAAGTCTCGCCAGCCTCGGACTGTATCGTTTCCTTGGTAACCTTCGATGAATCGAAATTTTCGCTGGAGGCGAAACCGCTCGAATGGGAACGGCTTGGTAAGCTCCGGTTCGGTGACCATGAAGTCCGAGTTGGCAAGCAGATGGTTATTGGCTCCTAAAATCAGTTGTTCGCTTGAAGGATTTTGATGGATCGACTTTCCAAGATCCATTCGAAAGAACTCGATCACCGGGGGTAAATTCGGGTCGACGAGGGCCGCATCGAGTGCTTCGTCGGCAATTTTGAAATAGGTTTCGAGCTGAAGCGGGTTGATAGCCAGCGTGCTTGCTTGATTGGTAAAACCGTCGCGGGACAAGGCTTCTGGTGGAAGTGTTTCGGTAAGATTTCGATCGATACCAAGGAGTGCTTTAAGGGTTCGGTCGTACTGGGGTACGGTCAGTCGACGCATTAGGCCGTTGCGAGGTGTGGGTCTGGTTTTCGCAAGGTGCAGAGCATCGGACAGCCATTGAGTGAAGCGTTGGCGCTCTTGGTCGGTGGGTTGTGGCTGATCTTCGGGGGGCATTTTGCCCTCTGTGACTTGATCGAAGATCGCTTGCCATAGCCGGATGCTCGAATCGGGTAGCGAGTCGTCGAGGTTATCGACGCGGATGCCTGATTCTCGATTTTCTTCATTGTGGCAGTTGGTGCAATTCTGTTTGATCCAAGGAGCGATCTGCTGGCGGAAGGTTTCGCTGAGTTGCTCTTGGGTCGACTGAGCTTTGGCAAAGCCAGGAGCAAGAAAAATGGCGATCAAGATCAGTCCAGGGATCTTGGTCATCCGCGTGTAGAACTCAAGGCGCTGGGGTCGGTTGTTCATTCGGACAGAGGGTAGGAGGGAGGGGCAGGGGGGAGCGATTGTCTGGGTCGTGCGGTTTGCAAGGTTGGTTTATCGCTTCACCTTGGGTAAATTCTACTAGAAATCTCTTGGAATTGCTCAAGCCTCCGAAAAGTGAGCCATATTCGATCGAGCGTTGGCGTCACGAATTTTTAGTGCCCGGGTGCATAATGAAAAAGCAGATCGCACAAGTTGGCTTGATACTGGCAATTCCTCTGTTGGGTGGATGCGGCATGTGTCGGAGTATCGAGCAGTGGAAGTGTGACAATTGGGGAATGTGTCATTTTGCACCCAACCGGCTTGGGGTCTATGCACCGATGTCGGTTCAGCCGACTTATGGCCCTCCGATGGCTTATGGACCGACGGTTGCTCCACCCTCTGCGGGGATGGCACCTGCGACGATGGCACCTACGACAATGATTCCTGCATCGGGGGCAGGCGCAGGGTCTGGGGTTACCGTCGGCGATCCTGTGAATACCGGCTGTAAAGACTGCAACCGTTAAAATTCCCGAAGAACCGAACTTGGAAGTAGATCCGTTTAGAGCAATCGCTCAGTATCGATTATACTTTTAGAAGCGTATCATCGTCTGTCGGGTCCATCGATTGTTTCCAAGGTGCTTGAGATGTTAAGTGATTTGACCAATACGGATTCCGAGTGGGGATCGGCAATTGCGCCCCCATGGCCACTGCGCCGCTTTACCGTATCCCAGTACGAGCAGCTTGGGCAGTTGGGGATTCTGACTCCTGAGGATCACGTGGAGTTGCTTGAAGGATGGATTGTCGAAAAAATGAATCATGGACCCATGCACGGTTACATCGTTAGGTTCCTGTCCGATTGGCTGCACAAGCAAATACCACTCGATTTTCTCATTCAGTGTCAGCTCCCGATCACCACAAACCGAAGCCAACCTGAACCTGATTTGTCGATCATCCGAGGATCCCACCAGAGTTTCCGAACGCGACATCCTTTCGGACATGAGTGCAGGTTGGTGATCGAGGTCGCCGACAGTTCCCTCGAACGCGATCGGGCTAAAGCGGAGATTTACCGAACTGCGGGTGTCCAAGAGTACTGGATTTTTGACATTCCCGGGCAATCGTTGCACCGGTACGTGTTTAGCCAGGCCGGGCAAAGGCAAGAAGAAACTATTTTTTCTGCCAAGGAAATCGTTAGCATTATTATCGGCAACATCGAAATGACCCTCGATCTTGGGTCGATCTTTTCCGATAGCCGCTCGGCCTGATTCGTTTGGCGGTTTGACACTCGGAAGTGATCCAATAGAATAGGGCAGAGATTCGAGGGAATTGGCAGAGGCTGTCCTAACTCGAATTCCCCTTAGTCATCCACCCCCTGGGGTATCGCACATGTTTGGAATCGGAACACAAGAGCTTTTGATCTTTTTGGTGCTCGCAATGCTTGTATTTGGCAGTGCTCGACTTCCTTCCTTGATGAGGAACTTAGGACGCAGTGCTATCGAGTTCAAGAAGGGGATGCGGGACGACGATTCTGAAACCCCTTCGGAAACAACCAAGTCTTCCTAAATCGATCAACAAGTCGAGGTTTGGCATGTTTGGAGGCATTGGCACCACGGAGATGGTCGCTTTCGGCGTTTTGGCCTTGATGCTCTTTGGTTCAAAACTTCCTGAAGTTGCGCGCAATCTTGGAGGAACCTACCGAGGGCTTAAGCGTAACGTCGACGAGTTCAAGCGCGAGTTTCAAGCGGTGGACACTTACGAACCACCGAAGTACCAGTCGAAGATCGCTAGCGACGAACCTCAGATCGTCGAGTCTTCGGCTCCGAAGTTCGAGATCCCCAAGGACGAAGACGCTTAACGAGCCAGCTTGGCACTCTGAAGGCTCTCAACGACTCGGCTCAACGGTGCAAGTTGAGTTTCATCGAGTCCGCTCATCAAGGGCAATAGCGGTCCGACATTTGACAGTCCCGAGATGCGTATGGATTCGTGCAACACGCGGATCGGAGAGATCGCGTTGCGTTGGTTTTCGAGGGGTTCAAAGATCTCGCGGATCCGTTCGGCAACTTGCCAATCGCTTACCTGAATGGCCTTGAGCATCTGGGTCGATAGATCGGGCCTAACGCAAACGCAACCGCTTGTGAACCCGCCCATATTGAAGTCTCGCATGTGGCATATTGCAGGCTGCTCACCCATACCGCTTACGAACAACTCGGCAGGGACTCTTTCGAGCAATTCCCTCAAGTAAGGATCTTTGTTAGGGTCAGGTAGAACCACGGCGTATTTAATCCAACTGACGCAATCGTCATTGACCAACCGCTCGACAGCAGAAGGTGGCAACCAGCGATCGAATTTCAAGTACAACACCACGGGCTTGCCCATGCGGTCGACTGCAAGGCGGATACCCCGCTCGATGCCAGCGACATCGGTGATGTCCTTTTGGGGCAGCACCATGACCGTATCGACAGGCAAATCGGCGGCGATCGCCGCTTGGTCCATCATCATCCCAAAGGACGATCCGATCGAGGGGATCACCCAAGAGTCTGGACCTGCTAGTTCGACCAGTTGGTGGACTACTTGGTCGTATTCGGAGAGTCGGATGTGATAGAACAGAGCGTTCCCGCCGTAGAGAAACGTACGGATACCACCGGACTTGAGGTGCTCGATGAGGCGCCGATTCTCTTTTTCGCAAACCGTTAGGTCGCTGGTTCTGGCCAAGGGTGGAACGGCGATGACGCTTGTTTTTATTTTTTGTTTGTAATCGAGGTTGTTCATGAGTAGATAGTTTTTAGAGGCCTTGGCCGGTAATCTGCTCGAGGGCAGCAAGGTATCTTTGGCGCGTCTGCTGGACGATGTTATCTGGAAGAACTGGAGGAGGGCTGTTTTTATCCCAAGCGGTTTGGTCTAAGAATTCTCGGAGGTATTGTTTATCGAAGGAAGGTTGGGGGCGGCCAGGTAGCCACTGCGAGGCAGGCCAGAAGCGAGAGCTATCAGGCGTGAGAACCTCGTCGATGAGAATCAATCGACCGTCGAACCAGCCCCATTCGAGTTTGGTATCTGCAACGACGATACCTCGTTGTTTTGCAATGGAAGCACCTTTGTTATAGACGTCTAGCGAGCGTTCCTTGAGTTCGTCGGCTATCTTTGAACCTAGATCTGCGACCATTCGTTCAAAGGACACATTCTCGTCATGTCCTGTTTCCGCTTTGGTTGCTGGGGTAAAGAGCGGACTATCCAGAGCATCGCATTGCTTGAGCCCTGGTGGCAGATGGATACCGCAAATCGATTGGGTCTTTTGATAGTCTCGCCAACCGCTGCCTTCGATGTATCCGCGGATCACGCATTCAAACGGGACAACTTGTGCTTTTCGGGTAACGATCGAGCGACCCTGCAATTCCCCTTGGGGATCCAAAGCTTGGATTTCCGGTGGCAGTATGTCATCCAGGACATGATGTTCGACTCCGAGGGTTCGAAACCAAAAGAGGCTCAGTTGGTTAAGAATCCGGCCTTTATCGGGGATGCCATTGGGCATGACCCAGTCAAAGGCGCTGATTCGATCGGTGCTGACGATCAGAAGGCGGTCCCCAAGATCGTAGACATCGCGGACTTTTCCTTGACGTTTTGGAAAAGGGAGGTTGGTTTGGAGCAGAGCCGGTCGCATGCAGTCGATGGAGGGTTGAATTGTCAGAAAATGGACAGGTAGGATATCTACCCAAACTCGCCATCGGATTGTACCGTATAAATCCGTGGTTGTGCATCCGACCGGATTTCCTCGTACTCGTACTCGTGCTCAGTGAAACGGTACTCGTACTCGAAAGGCTGTTGATGACCAAACCAAGAATTGACCATGTGCCAACAAAGCATAGGATCGAAGTGCTCGATACTCGGTTCATCCAAAGATTGTCTGAGTACTACCGATTCACGGATCCCATTTCCTAGATCGATCCACGACGATGCCACTAGAGCGACTGATCTCTGCAAGACAACTGACGATTGAGGTTCTGCACGATATTTTCCAGAGGGCTCGCAAGATGCGGGCAATCTGCCAAAACAGCGGTCGAACCAGTCTGCTGGCCGACAAAATGATAGGCCTTGTGTTTCTCGAACCGAGTTCCCGTACGCTGCTGAGTTTTCAGTCGGCCGCGCAGAGGCTCGGGGCAGGGATTGTTTTTATTCAAGGTGTTGGCTCGACCTCTTTTGAAAAGGGAGAATCGCTTTCGGATGCAATCAAAGTTGTCAGCGGTTATTGCGACTTGATTGTGGCCAGGCTCCCGAAGTCCGGTGATGCTCAGATCGCATCGGCTGCATCTAGCGTTCCGTTTATCAATGCGGGAGACGGTGGCAACGAACATCCGACTCAGTCGCTCGTCGATACGTTTACCATCATGGAAGAGTTAGGGTCATTGGCCAACCTCGATTACGCCTTTGGTTTCGATCCGCTGCAATCTCGGAGCATTCACTCGCTTTGCTTGGTTCTCTCCCAATTTGAAAACGTAGGATTCGACTTTATCTCCCCGCCTGAGCTTCAAGCTCCAGGGTGGCTGATCGAGCAATGCCAAAGCAGAAATGTACGGGTTAGCCAATCCAACGCACTCTCGGAACTGAAGAATCCCGACGTGATCTACCTGAATCGACTCCAAGAGGAGCGGTTCCCTGACCGCTCGCTTTTTGAAAAGTACCGTTATGAGTACCGACTGACCCCAGAACAGATCCCTTCTTCGACTCGGTTGATTTTAGATCCGTTGCCTCGGGTCGACGAGATCGCCCTTTCGGTCGATGAATTGCCAATCGCAGGTTACTTCCGTCAAGCGCAAAACGGGGTCTACATTCGCATGGCGCTTTTATCGATGCTGCTGGGTAGAACTCTGTAGGTTCAACTGAACTCTTCGCCCTGAGAGATCTGGCCAAGTTCTTGCTTGCGAGCGCATTCGATGCAGGTCGTTGCATAAGGCACTGCTTGGAGACGGGCTAGAGGAATCGGCTTTTCGCAGATTTCGCAATCCCCATAGACATTGTCTTTGAACCTTGAGAGGGCTTCTTCGATTTGGGTCAGCTCCCTACTTTCGACTTCGACCAATTGGCTGCTAATCTCGTCTTGGGCGGTATCCATCGCCGCGTCCATCACATCGCCACCCTCCTGGGACAACGTCTGGAGCATGCTAATGTCCCCGTCGAGGGCTCTCCGGAGAGCTTCACGTCGAAGCAGAAGAACTTCTTTTAGCTTGATCAGAGCCTCTTTACGAGTCGTCATTGAACAGCCTTTCTACAAGGAAAAAACCGGAACATCACGGACGGTTGATATTCCTAGAGTTCTGCCGTACGTACCAAAACCCGAACGATAATACGCAAAGCTCATCTAATAGTTCGCGCCGGCTGCGGGTTTCTTGTCAAAATCTCGGATTAATTCTCACCTTGGAATCGGCGCAACCGTTTGAATTTGCTTAACTTACAGCTTCTCCGTGGCTGCTAAGCGTCTTTGCACCCGGAAAAGAAAAGGGAATTTCTAATGGATCCACGAACTGTTTCTAAATTAGGTTCATCAGGTAACTTAGTGGTTACAGCGATTTGTTTTAGGCCCGGCTGCTGCGTGCTCGTGCTCGAAAGGCGTTTTAGCAGGCGGAAACATGCGGGTGCTTAGGAACATCAACTCCATTCCGCAGAGGAATTCCCATCATCCGAGCACGAGCACGAGCACGAAGCTGCGGTTGAAAATAGTCAAACCGGAGAACCTTCAAAGGATGCGTAACGATTTTAGGTGCTATTTCCGGTTTTATCCTTGCATCCACTTCCCGTGGCTGTCCGATAGAAGGGTGTCTCCTCTCGATCCCCGAATGCTTTCGTGCAACGATTGGTCTCATCGAATGACTTTGTACCGACATCCTCAGCGAGATCCAAGCAAATCACAAGGGATGCGGAGTCGGCTCAAGAGCGTCTTCTGTCGTCACTTGCTGTCGGCATCGACCGGACTGGGGTTCCTGATAGCCGTGCCGATGCTCATTGGGGCAGAGCCTCCGATCGGATCCCAGACGCAGTCGAGTCGAAAGAACCCCTTGCGTTCCTCGGTCGACTCGGTTGCGAAGATCCCAACCAATGAACTCAGAGAAGGTTCAAAACCGGCAAGCGGATGGCGCAGTGAACTCTTTGCCGTCGATGATCAACTCGAATGCTACGTGGCTACCTTGAAACTCGTTGGTAGCTTACAACCCAGCCCATTCCACGGCATGACATGCTCATGGATTGCACAAGCTCTTGAAGATGGGTTGGATGCCCCCGACTCGATCGTGATCGGGGAATTGAGTTCGGATGAGCCACCAAAGTTCACACCCGGTAGCGGTTTTGTATCAGGCGAACCGGATTCGGAAGCCGAGCCGACCGAGCCAACCGGAAAATCGCCTAAGAAGCGGGACTTGAAGTCCTCCGATGAGGACATGCGAGACTACCTAGCACAGGAATTCGAGCCGAATCAAATCGCCCAGACCGATCGGTCGCTTCAAGGAGTCGATGCCGAGAAAGCCAAAAAGCCGAGCTTGTACGGCGAGTCTCGATTCGGGCAAATGGAATCGCAAGAGGAAGAAAATGCCCAAACCAAGAGCTTCTACGGAACCCCGGCTCAGCAATCTCGATTGGATCGCGTACAACTCGCACTGGATTACTATTTGCAGAACCCTGAGTCGACCGCAGCTAGGTCGCCATGGGCTGTGATGCACTCGCTCTTGGCATTCGGAAGCGATTACGAGATGATCGGCCCGAACAACAATCGGGTCAATGCAATCGGTTGGATGTGCCATAACGGGCTATGCAAGACCCAGCGAATATTCACACCCAGAGGAAACACCTTCGTTCCAAACGTCGGTGGCGGCGTTCAAGGTCACCAAGGGCAATTCCTAGCCATCTTGGCCCAGTGCCAAGTTCCCCCTGACTATCCGATTCAAATAGGCGATCAAAAATTTACCGTCGAGGACTTAGTCCTGTACGAAATGGCAACCTGCCGAGAAAAGTCCGAGCTAACCTTCAAGCTCATGGGACTTTCGTACTACCTCGATTCGGATAAGCAGTGGCGATCGAACGACGGCAAGGTATGGAGCATTCAAAAGCTTATCCAAGAGGAGCTTGCGCAGCCTGTTGTCGGTTCGGCTTGCGGCGGCACCCATCGCCTGATGGGTTACTCCTTTGCGATCAAGCAACGGGTGCTCCAAGGCCAACCGCTCCAAGGGCAATACCTGCGAGCAGCCAAATTCATCAACGAGTTCATCGATTACACTTGGCAATTGCAAAACCCAGACGGAAGCTTTAGCACCAATTGGTTTGAAGGCCGAGGCAACGAGCCGAATGTCGAGCGCAAAGTGCAGACTACTGGCCATATGCTCGAATGGTTGCTCTTCACGGTAAGCGACACCGATGTACGATCGCGGAGAGTTGAGAAAGCGATCGATTTTTTGATGGCGAACATTTACGACAATCGCCATTTGAAGTGGCCCATCGGTCCTCGTGGTCATGCCGAGAGGGCTTTGGCTCTCTACCACAAACGTCTTAGCGAGATACTCTCTGAGCCTCAGGATGAGACCAACGCCGCCGAGAGCGCGAACATCGCCGGCAACACCGGTCGAAGCGCCGATTCGGTTGTAGCCCAGCCACAGTCGGTATTGCCCCAAGGTGCCGGTCCTCGCAATGGCTCACCCATGCAGGGCAACGCTGCCCCTCGAACCAACAGCGCGCAGCGTGTGATCCGACCTGTTGTTCGACCAAGACGCTAAAGAAGATACCAGAATCAACTTAGTCAGCGATGACTTGGGCGATCTGCTGCTGCAACTGGCGCGTCGAAGCGGCGATCAGTGCACCACCGAGTGCCCGTTGGTCGTCCCCACCGAAATCGGTAACCACCCCCATAGCCTCTCGGACAATCAAAACCCCGGCTGCGATATCCCAAAGCTTAAGCGTGCCGCCCCAGTATCCGTCCAATCTTCCACAAGCCACGTAGCAGAGGTTCAAGGCGGCGGACCCGAGTCGGCGAAGGCCTTGGCTGGCAAGCAACATCCTGCTGAGATTGCGGATCTCGATGGAGTCTTCTCTGAGATTCGGAGACAGACCTGCGGCGACTAAGGATCGCGATAGCTCGATCTGCGAGCTGGTTTGAATCGTTCGGTCATTGAGCAGGGCCCCATAACCCTTCATGGCGCTAAACATTTCGTTCGCCTCAGGATCAAAAATCAGCCCCAGCACGGGCTCATGTTCGTAAGTCAGTGCGATGCTCACTGCATATTGAGGAAATCCATGCGCATAGTTGGTCGTTCCATCCAACGGATCAACGACCCAACGGTAAGGAGATCGTTCGAGTCCGAGCTTCTGCGACTCCAAGATTTCGACTGCCGCTTCCTCTCCCAGGAAGCCATGATCTGGATAAGCATCCCCTAAGATTCGGCTGATTGCGACTTGGGCCGCAAGATCTGCATCGGTGACAAGATCCTTGCCACTCTTGGCATGCACTGCAGCAGTGCCTCTCATCGACAAAAGAATCGCACCAGCCCGGCTCGCCGCTTCTTTGGCCGTCACCATCGCTTCGTGCAAATCAAGATCCAATTTGTTTCACTCCCAGGTTTGTTAGGCAGACTCCGCAGGATTGTGATCCAAGCCTGAGCGGATCGGAAGCCCCCCGCACAAAGTCGCCAAGAAAATCGATCAAAATTCTCACGCACTCTTCGAGAGCTCGTACTCGAGAGCGCTTGAATCGATTCAAGGCGATCACCTTATACAAGGAAGCTGGAACCCTAGTATTTGGCCCTTATGTCAATTAGATCCCAACATGACCGTTCGAGCACGAGTACGAGTACGAGCAGCCAGGCCCAAAACGAATCGACTTAGCCAGTAAAATAACTGAAGAATTCCTTTTTCCTAAGTGGCCGATGATACCCGCATCGACGCAAACCCCTGTTGATATTATAGTTTTTCATTATAGTGCTTGATGGTGATACCAGTCGTTGTGTCCGATTCGACAAGGCATGTCGTCGTCAAAAATCGTTTCTTTTGAAATATTCGCGAAATCGTTTGGCCTCCTATGGGTTGGAAAGTTTCAGAAAACAAAGCCACCATCAAGCACGGCTCGATCGAGTTGGTTGTGCAGACTCAGCCGAATCTGAGTATTCAGATCGATCAACCCGCCGGGAAATTCGCTTGGGAAATCCAACCCCGAGAGGATTCGGTTGCTGCCACGACTCCAGCTCCGACACCAGGCGAATCCTACAGTCGGCTTGATGATTTCATCGTGGCTTTCCCGCAGCGTTACCCTTGGCCATTTAGCTACCAACTCGACGTTCGGGTGCAACCTAGCGATCAGGACTTGCTGGTCGCGGAACTGTGGCTCAGCGTTCAAACCTCGATGCTTGAGTGCAATCCTCAATTGAGCTTGGTTCCACAGGATCCGAAGGGACCGTGGTCCTGCCACCCTGAGTTTCTCTGTTCCGAGGATCGCCGGCTGGCACTTGCGATCCATCCGCTTGACATCGCCGACAGCAAGCTGCATACGGATCGCTCAGGTTCGATCGAGCGATTGGATCTTTTCGGAAGGTTCATGGAGAAAGGGGTCATCCGACGAGGAAGACTCTTGCTCGTGGCAAGCAACACTTCCATTTCTGAAAAGCGGATGAAGGAGCTATGCCACGTCTTTGCTGCAAGCAGTCTGCCACTTACCGCATGAGCATGGGATGCTCAACTCGTCACAGAGCAAATCCATCGACTGTCACTGGCCGCTTATCACGCAGTTACTCACCTTGATTCACATTCCATTCCTCATGAGACGGAGCTGATTGTTTTGAAATCGCGCACTAGCAAAAAGCAGGATCCAAAATCGACCACCCAACCGACCAGTGAAACGATCAACTGGTACGACCACCCCGAGTGGTACGAAGCTGGATTCTTGAAGGAGACTCCCACGGAAGCACGATTCTTGGAGGATGTGTTTCGCAAGTACGTGCCGTTTCCTGTCGAGCGAATACTAGAAGCAGGTTGCGGTTCAGGGCGACTGGTGCGTGAGATGGCCCGACGCGGATATGCCGTAACGGGGATGGATCTGAGTCAACCGTCGCTCGATTACTGCGCTAAGAAGCTCAAAGAGATGGGCGTGCGTGCGGTATTATCCAAGCAGGATATGACTGACTTTCACTTTGACCAACCCTTTGATGCTGCATTCAACGCGATCAATACGTTCCGGCATCTTGAGACCGAGTCAACCGCTGCCAATCATCTCAAGTGTGTCGCAAAGCATCTTCGCCCAGGCGGAGTCTTCGTTCTTTCTCTCCATATCGTCCCGAGCGACGGTGAGTTGTGGGGGACTGAGAGTTGGTCAGTCAAAACCCCGCAATATCAGATTCGATACTCGCTGACGGTCAAAGAGGTCGATCTGGATAAGCGTATCGAAGAATTGAAAATGACGATGAAGGTTTCTATCGACGGCCAGGAGAAAAAACTGACCGACCTGCTGCGACTGAGACTCTACAATGTCGATCAGCTGAAGTCCTTATTGGAAAAGGTCAAGGCTCTAGAACTTGTAGGCGTCTACGATTTTTGGTTCGATATCAGCGATCCGTGCCGATTGTCCAAAAAATCGTGCGATGTGGTCCTGATCCTCAAAAAGAAAGCTTAATCGTCTAGGGGCCCCTATCGACCCGACCCGGCTCGGAGAATAGACTCACCATTCTCAGCCACGATAATTCCCGAAGGACCCGATAAAGCATGAGTCGCAAAGACAAGATTCTCGCAATGCTCGCTGACGAGCCAAATGATCCGTTCCTCAGATACTCTCTGGCTCTAGAGCTTCGCAAAGAAGAGAACTGCGACGAGAGCATCGCTATCCTCAAACAGTTGGCTTACGATCCCGCAGTGAAGTACGTGGCAGCCTTTTTCATGGCTGCACAACAATTGGCCGAACTCGGTCGAATCGAGGATGCACGTGGTTTCCTGCGAGATGGGATCGAGGAAGCACGCACTCAGAACAATCTTCACGCCGCCGCCGAGATGAGCGAGTTGCTCAAAGAGCTCGGGAAATGATTCTCATTTAGGAACTTTGTAAAGGACCTCGAAAAATGATTCGAAGCTCGGCTCTTGTCTCACTTCTCCTTGCTTCGATCGCCTGCGGCAGCATATCGGCGCAGGAGAGCAGCAAGACTTTTCAAACGGTCAAACTCTGGAGCGACAAAGCACCTGGAGAGACAAAAGAGTATCCTGCCGAAGGGGACACTTCCAAACCTGGAGATCGAGGTGTTGCCGACCTAGCCGTCGTGCGGATCGGGAATGTCACCCAACCCGATCTTCGTATCTACAGCCCTGCACCCGACAAAGCCACCGGTGCTTGTGTGCTGGTTTGCCCCGGAGGCGGCTATAATATTCTTGCCTACGACCTTGAAGGAACCGAAGTATGCGAGTGGCTCAATTCGATCGGAGTCACCGCAGCGCTGCTGAAATACCGAGTTCCTAGGCGTGAGGGGAAGGCACCTTATGAAGCTCCTTTGCAAGATGCCCAGCGAGCGTTGAATCTGCTGCGTGCAAAATCCACTGAGCTGAAGATCGATCCCAAACGGATCGGATGCTTGGGATTCTCCGCCGGTGGAAACCTATGCACGATGCTTACCACGCGATTTTCCACACTGACCTATTCCAAGTCGGATGCAGCCGACGAACTTGTTCCGCGCCCGGACTTTACCCTCTTGATCTATCCTGCCTACCTCATCGACAAAGACAACAAGCAGCAATTGGCAAGCGATGTTGTATTTACGAAGGAGACTCCGCCGATGTTCTTAACGATGGCTCAAGACGATGGGCTCGGATGCGAAAACGTCCTGATTCCAGCATTGAAACTCAACGAACTCAAAGTCCCTTTCAGCCTGCATCTGTATCCAACGGGTGGACACGGTTATGGTCTTCGCAATACAGCTAGCCTATCGCGAACCTGGCCGGATCGCGCCGCAGAGTGGATGCAGCAGCAAGGTTTTCTCGAATCCAAGAAATAGGAGCCACCTAAGATGGTTCAAAGAATACCGGATCGAGCCACGATCAATGCCTTGGGTTGTCAAGGCTTCCGCCGTTTGAATCGACGCGATGTCCTGCGAGTCGGCAGCCTCGGGGCTTTGAGTCTCAGCCTAGGCGACTTGCTCCGTTTAAGAGCCTCGGCAGACGACAGCCAAACCGGAGCCTACTCGGCACAGGCAGCGAAAGGACAGTTGCCCATACCGAGGTCCCTTCGGCGTAGTCAAAACCAGCAACGGCGATATTTTCAGCGAAAACTTCCCAAAGACGGCTCAGCTCGCCAAGAAACTCACCGTGGTCCGAACGGTCGTCGGCAAGGTTCCTGACCATGGTTTGGCAACCTACCATCTCTCGACCGGTTACACCCCAACGGCTGTCATCGACTATCCATCAATGGGCGCGATCATCTCGCATGAACTCGGCCCCCGAGGAATCTTGCCACCGTACATCGCCGTCCCAAAACGCAACGCCTTTGCGGGCAACACAGGCTTTCTCCCGAGCAGCTTCGGTGCATTTGAGATCGGTGACGATCCTGCCAATGGCAAGAATTTCAAAGTCCGCGACTTTTCGCTTCCGCAAGGAATTTCGCTCGATCGGTTCAATCGACGAAATGCCGCAAGAGAGCTTATCGAAAAGCGAATCCGAGCGATGGAAACCGAGCCTACCACCTTGGACACTATGGACGGTTTTTACAAAAAAGCCTACAAGGTCCTAACTTCACCTGAAGCCCAGCGGGCATTTTCCTTTGAAGGAGAAACCGACGAGACCTTTGAACTCTATGGCACCCAAGTGACCGGAAAGGTTCTTGCACCCGACAACAAGTACCATCCCAAGGGGCTTGCCGAGCGACTGATCATCGCACGTAGGCTGGTCGAAGCCGGTACGCGACTCGTCACAATCGACTATGGAGCTTGGGATTGTCACGTCGACGTCAAGAAATGTTGCGACGACTACATGAGGCCCTTGGACTACGCGATTTCGGGACTCGTTACCGACTTGGATCGCAGAGGGCTTTTGGATTCCACCTTGTTTTGGGTTACAAGCGAGTTCGGACGTACGCCCAAGATCAACAAAGACTCCGGCAGGGATCACCATGCACGATGCTACTCGATGCTCTTGGCCGGTGGCGGATTCCAGCAAGGACTCATCCATGGAGCAAGCGATTCGGTTGCCAATGAACCGGCCCGCGATGGCGTCCCCCTCGAGGATCTGCTCTATACGATTTACCATGGGCTGGGCATCGATGCCGATAAAGAACTCGTCGCCTTCGGTACCCGCCCGATCGAAATCATCAAAGACGGCAAACTCGTCTCCGCTCTCTTGGCCTAGATACCAATGCCTACTGCAACCAAGTCGATTCCTGCGGCACTCGGTACGATCCTGTTGCTGTTTTTGCTCGCTTGCCCAGGATCGATCGCCGGCGAAATGCTTCGAGATGTCGAATGGGTGCGGCCGCGCATCGGGCAGCGTGGAACCAAGGTCGAAGTGATCATCCAAGGTAAGTTCTTGGAGGAGCCAAAGGAACTTGTGTTTTACAAACCAGGAATACGAGCCCTGTCGCTCGAAACGCTCCAACCCCTTGAGCACCCCATCGGACTTGCCCACGGTGGACGGATCGAGGAGCAAGTCAAAGCGATTCTGGAGATCGACCCGGATTGCCAACCCGGCGAACATCCGTTTCGGCTGCGAACGGCCAAAGGACTCTCGCTCCTAGCGACCTTTCACGTCTCTCCCTTCCCCGTCATCGCCGAAACGAATGCATCGAACGATACCATTGCAACGGCACAACCCGTGCCGATCCATTCCACCATTCTCGCGACGGTCGATACTGACATGTATCAAGTCGATGTGAAGGCAGGGTCGAGGCTTTCGGTCGAAGTCGACTGCGTGCGGCTCGCAGACCATCACTACGGCGATGCAGAGTTCGACCTTGCGTTGAGAGTGCTGGACGCGACTGGCCGCGAACTGGCATCCAATGATGAAAACGCACTGCACATCCAAGATCCCTTGCTGAGTTTCCTGGTCCCTGAGAACTTGCCAGATGGCAAAGTCTATGTCGAAGTCCGGCAGTCGGTTCATTCTCCTCGCGATATCCCTTATGCGATTCACCTAGGCGATTTCCAACGCCCCATGGCGAGCTATCCTGCTGGAGGCAAGCATGGGGAATCGTTAACAGTCACGATGCTCGGTGATCCAGCGGGAGCATTTGAGCAAACGATCGAACTGCCCAGTGAAAGCTCTTGTGTCGAGTGGTTTGGCCAAGCTCCTTCGGGCTTAACCCTCAGATCTTGCTCGTTTGGCAACGTTTTAGAGAAGCCCCTTGTGCAGGAAACTTCGGTCGACCATTTACCGATCGCTTTGAACGGTCTGATCGAATCCCCGGGCGATGTCGATCGATATCGAGTCCGAGTCGCTCAAGGCGATCGCTATCGAGTCCGCGTGTTTGCCTCGGCACTTGGATTTCCAATCGATCCGGCAATCCGCATTATCCCTTTGGACGCTCAAGGCAATCTGCAAGCTCCAGAGATCGACGTCGACGATGCCGACCCTCGGACACTCAATGACCGAGACCTATTCGGGACATCCATCCGCTCGGGAGGAGGGGTCAAGGATGTGCTCGATCCTTCGGTCATCTGGGAACCGAAAAAGGATGGCGATTACATCATTGAGGTTCGTGATACAAACAATGCTGGAGGTGAGACATCGGTCTATCGCGTTGAGATCGAAGTGCCACCGAATTCGGTCCATCCGGTTTTGTCCAGCAGGTTCTTTGATTGGGTTGAAGGTTCTCGAGGCACCGGGCTGGCTGTGCCTCAAGGAAACCGATGGACCGTACTGGTGAGTTTACCCAAGGGCCAAGGCTCCACCTACAATGGAACTTATGATCTTTTCGCAAGCGATTTGCCCGACGGAGTGCAAATGATTTGCCCTCGAATTCCAGGGCAAGCAAGCGTATGGCCAATTCAGTTGGTCGCATCCCCCGAAGCGCAGCCAAAGGCGAAAGTCATCAACTTCAGAGCACAGTCCAGCGACCCATCGATCGAGCTTGTGACTGGCTGTCAGCAGGTGGTTCCCTTCATCAATCATTCCGGTGGAGATGCTTGGCGGGCTTTACGAGTCGATCGCTTTGCGATGGCGGTGACGGACCCTGCACCCTTTTCGATCGAACTGGTGCAACCGACCGCCTCCTTGGTACGAGGTGGCGAACTATTCATTACAGTGAACCTCGATCGCAAACAAGGTTTCGATGAGCCGATCGAATACCAAGCGGATTTTGGGCCCCCTGGTGTCAGTTTGCCACCCAAAGAGGTGATCGAGGCCGGTAAGTCGCAAGCGGTCTTGCGCATCGCGGCATCCAAAAATGCGGCCATCGGTCAAGGCTGGCTCTATGTCATCGCAAGCACCATGGGTGGAAGCGATTACTTGGGACCAGGCCGTATACGGGTCTCCTCGCAGTTGGTTAAAATCGATGTCACTGAACCTTTCGTCGAATTGGCTAGCGAACCGACGAGCATTCGTCGCGGAGGCAAAGCTAACGTGAGCTTTAACGTCCAATCCAAGAGTCCCTTTGACGGTCAAGCGACGGTCCAACTGCTGGGTCTGCCCAAGGGGGTTCAGGTTGTAGGGCCGCTCCCTAGGATCACGAAGGACTCTAGAGAGATCGCGTTTGAAATCGAGGCCACGGATGAAGCACTGCTGGGCCCAGTCGCGGGACTCGAGTGCGAACTGATCGTCCAAGTTGCTGGACAGGAGATTCGCCAGCGAGCCGGTAACGCCACGATTCGTATCGATCCGAGGCTATGAGAAACCAATACAGTTCCATCGAACCGAGAGCTCAAGCATGATAAGTCAACGATGGTTGCTGGCGATATTCGTCGTAGCGATGCAATGGTGCAGTATCCTTGCCCAAGATGCCGAGCTGATTAGCGCTCCACAGGCTCCGAGCTTTCGCAGGGATGTCATGCCAGTATTCTTTAGGGCAGGGTGCAACTCCGGGACCTGCCATGGCTCGGCCCGTGGCAAAGACGGATTCATGCTCTCGCTCTTTGGCTATGATCCGGCTGGTGATTATCGAAGGACCGTCGAAGAAATCCCCGGGCGAAGGATCAATGCATCGGTGCCCCAAGAGAGCTTGTTGTTGCTCAAAGCGACCGCGAGTGTTCCGCATACGGGCGGAAAGTTATTCGATCGAGACAGCCAACTTTATCAAACCCTCTTGGAGTGGATCGAAGCAGGAGCGCCCGATGACTCTGGGGTTGTACCTGAGGTGGTCGGCATCACCCTATCACAGACTTCTGTCGTCTTCGACGAGCCAAGCGGCAAGTCTTCCTTGCAGGTGACTGCAAAGTATTCCGACGGCAGCACCAGGGATGTGACTTCGCTGAGCCGGTTCTTTTCCAACAATCCGAGCGTTGCTCAGATCGACGCCCAAGGTCTTGTGACAGGACAGGGGTTTGGGGACACGAATGTCTTTGGGCGATACAGCCGCTTTACCGTCGGAGCCGAGGTCATCGTATTACCCCCGGCAGAAGGATTCGTATGGCTTGCCCCGCCAGAGAGCAATTTTATCGATCGTTTGGTTTTCGAAAGGCTCGAGAAACTCAGGATCGCCCCTTCGGAATTGTGCGATGACGAAACGTTCCTCAGGCGAGTTACGCTCGATCTTGTAGGTAGGCCGCCGACGGTCCAAGAGTACGAGGATTTCATGGCCGATGAGAAATCCGATAAGCGAGCCAGCAAGATCGATTCGTTGATTGCAACCGATGATTTTGCGGATTACCAAGCGGCCATGTGGGCCGAACAATTGCGCATCATCGGAGGGAACTATTCCACGGGTGCCACGGTGATTAAAGCCGCCGATCGATTCGCTAACTGGATAAGAGACCAATTACGGAAAGATCGTCCCTTAAACGAGTTCGTTTCGGAAATGACCGCGTCTTCGGGCCCGAACATCGCCAACGGGCCAGTCAATCTCTACACGATGCTCGTCCATAAACCGCAGGTCGATCCGAAGATGCTTGCGGCGGACTTTTCTCAGGTGTTCTTAGGTGTACAGATCCAGTGCGCCGAGTGCCACAACCATCCCTTCGATCGTTGGACGATGGACGACTACTACGGTTTTGTCAGTTTTTTCACGGGTGTTCGTCGAAAGCCTGGGGTAGAAGCTCGCGAGAAGAGAATCTATTGGGACGAAAAATCCAATCCTGCGAACAGTCCTGTCGATGGCCGAGCCAGACCCGCCAAGACTTTAGGATCGATCCAGCCGGTGGGTGTACAAGGTGACCCGCGTGGCGAGCTCGCTCGATGGCTCACTTCGCCGGAGAATGATATTTTTGCGAAAAATATGGCCAACCGTATATGGGCTCATTTCCTAGGTCGCGGAGTTGTCGAGCCGGTCGATGATATGCGAGTGAGCAATCCGCCGACGAATGCACCGTTGCTCGATGGGCTTTCTCAGCGACTCGTCGAACTCCGATTCGATCTGCGCAGCTTCGTTCGGGATATCTGCAATTCGAGGGTCTATCAATTGGCCTCGAATCCGACTCCGTCGAATGTCAAAGACACACGGCAATTTTCGCATGCAAAACTTCGTCGACTCAGGGCCGATGTGCTCCTCGATTCGATCGTTGCTGTGACTGGAGTGCCAAGGAACCTGCCTGGTTGGCCGGCAGGAACCAAAGCCGTCCATTACTACCCTCGCGTCTCGGGGGACACCGAAGGCCCGCACCCCGGGGATCCGTTCTTTGAAACCTTTGGCCGTTCGAGCCGAGGGACTGTTTGCGCTTGCGAGACCAAACGCGATCCAACCCTATCGCAAACGATGCATCTGGTCGTCGGCGATACGATCCGAGATCGACTCAATGCACCGGGAGTTATCAAATCACTTTTGGAGTCGCAGATCGAGCCTCCAAAAGTGATCGAAGGCTTGTTTGTCAGAGCCTTGTCTAGGAAGCCAACCGCAGAAGAATTGACCGATTTGATGGCCTTCGTTTCTGGGAATGAAAAAAACCCTGAGCTCTACGAGGATATCTTTTGGGGGTTGCTCAATTCCACCGAGTTTCTATTCAACCACTGATTTGCTATGTGCACGAAATCAATCCTCACTCTTAAGATGCTCGTTGTGGCGTTGTCGATTTCGATGACCTCATTTGCGCAGGAAAATGGGGTGACTTACGACCAACAAGTCGCGTCGATTCTCAAGTCAAAGTGTGGGACTTGTCATGGCGATGGCAAGCAGGAATCCGGGTTGAGTGTCACCAGCTATGCGGGAATCATCAAGGGGAGTGGCAGTGGCCCGATTGTCGTTGCGGGTCAATCAAGTACGAGCCGCCTCGTCGAGGTCGTCAGCACCGATGACGAGAGTCAACGGATGCCCCCCGAAGGAGATCGCCTCAACGATGCTCAGATAGCAACGATCAAGAAATGGATCGATACAGGTCTGCGAGAAAACGCCGGTAGCTCTGCAGCCCAACTCCGAACACTCGGCTTCAAACCCATGGCGACTGATGGATCCAATGTCACCGGATCCATTGCACACGGGCCGGTTCCAAGTGGCCTGCCGACGTTGTCCAAGCCTCAACTTCGTAGACCCTTTCCAATCGTATCGCTTGCAGCCAGTTCGCGGGCTTCGGTGGTGGCAAGCTCGAATTACCAATCAATCGATCTATTGGATCCTCTGACTGGTAGAGAGCTCGGTGCAGTTCCGTTTCCGGAAGGCGAGCCGCTGGTGTTGAAGTTCAGTCAGAGCGGGCGAATCTTGTTGGCTGGGGGTGGCAAGCCGGTACAAGGTGGTTCGGTGGTTCTCTTCGATGTGGCGACGGGCAAGCGATTAGCGAGTGTGGCTGACGAGCCCGATGCGATCATGGCTGCTGATGTATCGCCCGATGAGACAACGGTGGTGATCGGATGCACGAGTCGGTTGGTCAAAATCTATTCGACTCAAGACGGCAGTTTGCTTACCACCATCGACAAACACACCGATTGGATCACTGCGGTGTCCTATTCACCAGACGGTAAGTATCTTGCGACGGCAGATCGGATAGGAAACATCTACCTTTGGGATGGCAAATCAGGCGGTGCATTGTTGGCCTTTTCAGCCCACAAAAAATCGGTGCGGAGTCTGGCTTGGCGGTCGGATAGTCTTATGGTGGCGTCCTGCGGCGAGGATGGTTTGATTGTTTGGTGGGATATTAAAGATGGCTGGCCTGTGGTTCAGAAACCCAATGCGCATGGTGGTGGGGTTCTCGACGTATGTTTTGGGGCTAAGGGAGAGTTGGCCAGCAGTGGTCGGGACGGGATCGTTCGCCTTTGGGCATCCGACGGGAGCGAGACCAAGCAGCTTTCGACAGACTCAGCGGTTTTATTGGGTGAGCCTAAAGACGCCAGCAAAAAATTGGAGGGAACCAAACCATTGCTTTTGCGAGTCGTGCTACCAAGCCACGGCGAGTCGGTCATTGCGGGCGATAGTTTAGGACGTTTGCATCGCTGGCAATTGGGTCGTTGATGGAACCGCTGACTTTTCGACCGCTCATGAATGCTAAGGCAGAACAGTCGACCGCTGATGAACACTAATAAACGCTGATGAGGAACAGCCGACCGTTTGGCTCCCTTTCTCACAAGGGCTTGGCAGGAACGGGTGCACCGTTAGCCGACGAGCGCGAGCGTCGGGCATAGATAGTACACAACACAGCGCAATCGATCATCGCGATGGGATCATTTGCCGTTTCCCCGACCGCTGATGAACGCTCATCAAACGCAATCAAACAGCCGATGATTTCGGAGAAATCATCGACAATGGGCTGAATACCGATGAACATCGAAGCGAATCGAACTTGCTCCAAATCCCTAGCTTGCATTGCCAAGCATCATGCAAATGAGGCAAAAATGCATTATCTTGAGCACTCACGATGCCTTGGTAAGAGGACGCGGCCCATGGGTGGTCCGTTCGTCTGCATGCCCCCTTAGAACCTTTCTGAGTAGGAATTTCAACCGATGTTTCGAAATTGCTTCGCCGTTTTTCTAGTCCTCTCGAGCGCTTGCTTAGCCTACGCTCAAACCGACAAACGCCTCGATGTCAAACCCGACCCAACCGATCCGTCCAGGTTCCAGTGCGACATCGGATTCGCGACGTTTACGACTCCAAAATCATGGAGGCCCAACCGCAGCGGTAAGTCGACCTATGCGATCCTAACGCAAGAGAGTGAAACTTATCCGAACGTCTCCAAGATGATTTCGATCGACGTCGGCAAACCGGTCGACCCAACAGCAAAAGCGATCGCGGAAGCCTTTGCCAAAACATGGAAAGGCTCTGTTCAAGAAAAAACGGTTCAAGTCGATGGCCAAACGGGCTACCGCATCAAGTGCCCCCCAAGCCCAAACAAAGTTCAGCCGATCGATTGCATCGTGGTACTCAATGACGGACGCGCCGTGCTCTTGATCGCTGGAGCTAAAAAGACCGGAGATACCGACGAAGCTCTCAACGAGCTGGTCAAATCTTGGAAATGGAAAAACGCTTCGAAATAGTATCCCAGCCTCTTTTCCTCAGTCCTTCAGGAATAATTGTGGCTAGAACCAATTGAATTCGTGCTCGTCCTCGTGCTCGTACTCGTACTCAGTGAAACGGTACTCGTACTCGAAGGGACCAACTTCCTCGTAAAGGCAATCGACTTGAATCAATCAAGGCATTTCGAGTACGAGTACGAGTACGAGTACCGCGAAACTGAGTACGAGAAACCCTGGCTTTCAGCCACAAAAAGACCTGTAGAACTTTTTCCCCGAATAGAAACTTAATCAACACAAGGCGCAACATCATGCAGTTCTGGATCGGAGTTTTTTTCCTGGCCACGTTCGCTTCGATCGCCCAATCCCAAGTTGTGATCAAGGATGTAACTTATTTGCCCGATGGCCATCCAAGGCACGTGCTGGATATCTACAAAGCGACCAACGCCAGCAACGCGAGCAAACTCCCAGTTGTATTTTGGATCCATGGCGGAGGATGGCAAACAGGCGATAAATCCGATGTTGCGAACAAGCCCAAATACTTCACGGAAAAAGGGTACTTGTTTGTCGCTTGCAATTACCGACTGCTTCCAGAGGTATCGATGGAAGTGCTGACCCAAGATGTCGCAAACGCACTTCATTGGGTTCATAAGAATATCGCTTATCATGGCGGTGACCCGGAGGCGGTTATCGTGGGTGGGCACTCGGCAGGAGCCCAACTCGCTGCACTCTTGTGCATCGACGATCGATACATGAAAGCCCCAGGAACCCCTATGTCGATTCTCAAGGGTTGTATCCCAGTCGATGGAGATACCTATGATATCCCCAAGATCATCATGACCGCAGAGCATCGTCAAGCGATCTATGGTGGGCAAATGCCAACCTTCGGGCATCGGCAAAAATTCGGCAACGATCCCCTAAAGCATGTCGACTTTTCCGCTGTCACCCATGTGGCCAAGAACAAGCATATTCCACCGTTCTTGATTCTCTATTTCGCTGGAAACCCTGACACCACCGCCCAAGCAAGACGACTGGAAAGTGTATTAAAGGAATCGGAGATTCCCGTGAAGGTTGTCGGTAAACACGATTCGAATCATTCGAAACTCAATGACGATCTGGGTACAGCCGAAGACCCGGCGACCAAATCGCTATCCGAATTCCTAGAGAGCTTTCGTTGAACTGGCGCTAGTCGCTAATGTGTCAGCGGGCGCCTAACAGGGGCCGGTATATCGAAAATCAAAAAACGACCTCTTCAAAGCGCCCGGCGAATCAGGGTGGGAGATTGGAGACCGAGGCATAAACAGATTCGATTTGTAAGGACAACTGCCTCAACGTCTGCGCACTGGCCGCAAAATAGCCATGTTCACAGAATGATCGGGCAAAGGAACTCGCAACGTACCAGGGATCAATCGACCACGTTGAGAGCGCCAAGGTACGTTCCGCGGTCCCCTCTTCATCGTCAAACATGCATGAGTAATGGAGCTAGTCGATGTCGTGGGCTTTCATGACAACATGAAGAGGACCGCTGCACGTACCCTACGGGACTACATGTGGATTGACCGACATGCCGTCGTGTCCAAAATCTAAACCGAGTCAACTAACCTCGAATGAAGTCTGTGCCAGTCGAGATCTGGCATGTGGACACGACGCTGATTCGTCCATGTAGCCCTATCGATAGCCTGGATAGCCACCCTCTTCGGCAAAGAATTCAGCCCAAACGGGCAAGTGGCTACTGACCTGTGTGGCTTGATCGATCGTCAAATTGAATTTTCGCAAGAAATCGATGACGCCAGCCCGACCGGTGAATTCATCGCTGGTCTGGGGCGGGAAAGCAATTTGATCGAGCATCTCATCTCCGGCAACCGTCGTTGGCATATTCTGGATCGCGACGCTCCATTTGCGCTGAGTCAATGCCGTGAGCTTCCTATCCGGGCAACCGAAACCGCCAGCTAAAACGATGTCGTCCTCCCCTCGACCATCTTGTTGGATGCTTTCGGCTAGTGCTGGCAGAAGATGGATCTCCTGTTCGAGCCGAGTTGGGGAAATGAACATATTGACCAAGGAAAAGGTCAGGGCCTTTTGGGGGGATACCCCTTTGCTTCGAAACCAACCCACCAACGGTTCGTACTCGATGAGTTCCCCAGGGTCTTCGACCGTATAGAGTTGATAACGGTCCGTTTCGATCCTTGCGGTGTTAAACAGGAAGGCGAAATGCATCGATTGGTGAACCGGACCTACGCGTGGGCCGATCATGTAGTCATAGGCATGTTTTTCTTGATTGAGTCGATCGACGAGTTTCGGGAGCGTATCGCGTTGCCGAGAGGTGATGCCCTGAATGGCAATCACATCAAAGTTTCTAAGGATCCGCACGAGGATCTCTTGAACCGCAACGCTCTCGGCTTTTCTCTCCTCGTAATTCTGAAGATCAAAACTGGCGATCCGGATCGTCGGCGTTATCGGCTTGGCAGGCGTCAGTTCCCCAATTCGGGAATTCGGTGGCAGTACCGGAGCATTGCTCGAAGAAGACTCAGATGGGTTCGTTGCACTATGAGTCACCGGTAGCCAATTTCGAGGATCGCTCCAATCCCTCTCAGAGGAACTTGGGCTCTTAGACTCAAGTCGCAATTGATCCAAGCCACTGATGGTGTAGTGCTGCGAAGCGAAATAAAGTCCGCCACCGAGTAAGCCCGCGATCAGAAGATTGGTTTTATTGAAAAGTCCCATGGTCGCTTAGATCGAACAACCGACCGCGTTCATGCGATGGAACCTGGGCAAGCTTCATGAGGAAAAAAACATCGGGTCAGATCGTGCCGGCGATTCCGATTCTAAGGGCCGTAATCACCCACCGGCGATCGACCGGACCGTGGCGATGTCTCGCCCTAGCTGATCCAAAAGCTCCTCTTTGGATTGAAACTTTTGAACACCTCGGACCGAGCAGAGAATCTCAAGTTCCAGTACTGAACCGTAAAGATCGCCTTGGAAGTCCAGCAAATGGGCTTCAACCTTGCTTGCATTCTCACCAAATGTTGGATTGGGGCCTATATGGAGAGCCACTGGGATCCCTGCGAGTTCCACGGGTCCAGTGACGCGTGCTGCATAAACCCCATGTTTAGGAATCAGTACCTCGATATTCTCGATGTTCGCCGTAGGAAAGCCGAGAGTTCGTCCCCGCGCGGCTCCATGTCCTACAACACCAGCGATACGATAAGGCTCGAAAAGATATTCATTCGCGGCTTGCAAATCTCCTTGTTCGATCCATTCGCGAATTTGCGTACTGGAAACAAGTCGCTGACCAACGGTCTTTGGCTCTGCGATCTCGAGTTCAACGTTAGCTTGGGTGCACAATGCGCGCAGTGTCTGGACATCACCGGCCCGGTCCTTACCAAATCGAAAGTTCGGTCCTTCGACCATCCCTTGGACATGGAGTTGCTGTATCAGAATCCTTTCGAAAAACTCTTTCGGTGAATGATTGAGCAAGTCGCGGGTTGTGGGGAAGAAATGGACATGATCGACCCCCAGTTTTTTTAAAAGCGATTCGCGCCGATGGTTCCACGTGAGCGGTTTGGGGGCAGTATCCGGACGCAACAATTTCAATGGGGGCGGGTCGAATGTCAGCACGACACTCGGGAGCCCCCTGCGGCTTGCCATCGCAAGGAGCATTTCGATCAACGAGCGATGGCCCAAATGAACACCATCGAAGTTGCCGATGGTCAGGACGCATTCGTTCATCCACGGAGGACTTTCAATTCTCATAAGGGATTAGCTCGATCGAAACGCAGATCAGCCCAACACGGATTGAAGAAGATCCTTGGTGCGTAGGGCACGAGTCGAAATGAAGGTCTCACCGGCATAGCAATTAGCAGCCGCGCCTGCGGCGATCGCAAGCCCTCGGACACGGTCGAAGATATAAGCCTTCGAGGGTGGGAATTGGGTTTTGTAGCAACGGATAGCTTCGAGCTTTTGCTCGAGCGTATCGGTGATGTCCATGGTAATCGAGTTCTCGATACCCGACGGTGGAGCGGGCTCGAAGGAAAGGCGGAAGTAAAGCTGCCTATCGATGACATGAGGCGGAAGCCCTTTGAAGGTGTCTTCCCACTTGGTGAGCCTTGAATAAAAAACCGCTGCATCGGTAATCTGCATCGCTTGATAATGGTCGGGTGAGGCCATCGGCGTCTTGCTACCAAACCCCAGCACTATTTTAGGCCTGTATCGACGAAACTCGGTAGCGAGTGCGACGCGTTCGTCGAATCCGTCCATCAATCGCCGATTGGTGAAATCCAGGGTCTTGCGAACGTGAACCCCGAGAACCTTGGCCGCTGCGGCAGCTTCCGCCAATCGAACATCTGGGCTTGGCGAATGCGGAGTCGGCTCCCCATCGGTCAAGTCGATGATCCCAACTCGGTAGCCTTGTTCGACCAACGCAGCGAGGGTTCCTCCGCAAGCGATTTCGACATCATCTGGGTGAGCACCAACGGCGATCACATCCAACGCTTCTTCCAAGTTGACCATGTTGACTCGCCTAAGCTTTCGATTGAGCAATACCTAGTTTGTATGGGCCGGTAGTGTAGCTACATTCCCACTAAAATCGATTCCAAAACCTCTTCCAAAACCTCAATGATTGAGTTTACGGCCTTACCGCACCATTTAGGCTCACGAAATGGGCTTAGTATCCAATATTGCAAATAAAACATGCGTTTTATTGTGGGATGCGAATCAACTAGGCACATTTGCGCAAGGAAATTTCTTGGCAACCAAAAAACAAAAAGGAAACGAGATATTCCACTTGGGAAATCAGTGCAGTTCCGCAACCATTAGAATTGCTGAACGTATTTGGCCCTGCATTTGCTATCAGTTAACCCAGGCGGTGGACTTGCGCATTCTCTCGGCAAAGGTCTACTGACGGCCCAGTAAGGAGAGAGTCGCAGAAGGCGGAGTAAGAAATGATTCGTTGGTTCAAGGCAGCAGTGTGTTACTTTTTAATTTCGGGGGGGCTTTTAGTAGCCCAAGAAGCGGCGCCGGTGGCACCCGCTGACGGACAGGCTTCCATAGCCGAGTCCCCAGTTGCGGTAAGTCCCCCAGTGGAGGTTGCTGCTCCAGCAGCCTCAACGCTCAATACGGGCGATCAAGCTTGGATGTTGGCCAGCTCGGCATTCGTCCTGCTGATGACTCCTGGTTTGGCATTTTTCTATGGCGGCTTGGTAGGCCGCAAGAACATCCTCAGCATCCTCATGCAGTGCTTCATGTGCATGGCGGTCGTGACGGTCTTGTGGGTTGTGGTCGGTTACAGCATCGCGTTTTCAGCGACGGAGATCGGGCAAGGATTTTGTGGCGATCCGCGGACGCACTTCTTGCTCAACGGTGTGGCGACCGATCAATCTTTCGCACCCGTGGAAAAAGTGAAACTGGGTTTGAGCCAACAAACGTTTATGGTCTTCCAAATGATGTTTGCGATCATCACTCCGGCACTGATCATCGGTGCGTTTGCTGAGCGTATGAAGTTCCTGGCATTCACGATCTTCATCGCCCTTTGGTCGCTGCTTGTCTATAGCCCTGTGGTTCACTGGGTTTGGTACGGTCCAACACATACGATTTTCGGGCTCGGTAGCTTTAATGCCGAAGATGCTGTGCCAGAGGGCGCATTGGACTTTGCTGGTGGTACGGTTGTTCACATCAACGCGGGTATCGCTGCTTTGGTCGCCTGTTTGATCATCGGCCCACGTCGTGGCTTCCCCAAACAGGTCAACCCACCCCACAACTTGCCTTTCGCAGTGTTGGGTGCAGGGATTCTGTGGTTCGGATGGTTCGGGTTCAACGGTGGTAGTGCTTTCGGAGCGACACCCCAAGCTGTTCAAGCGTTCGTCACCACGCAAGTTGCCGCGGCGACTGCGGGACTTACTTGGGCGCTGATCGAAATGATCCGCAATGGAAAGCCGACCGTTCTGGGTATGATTACCGGAGTGGTTGCAGGTTTGGTTGGGATCACGCCTGCGGCAGGTTTTGTCGATGTCAAAGGAGCCTTGATCATCGGCGTTGGCGCGACGATCGTTAGTTACATCTTTGTCGCCTTCGTCAAACCAGCGTTGAAGTACGACGATTCGCTCGATGTGTTCGGCGTTCACGGCATGGCAGGTATCTTTGGATCGCTTGCAACCGGTTTGCTGGCACTTCCAGGTGTTGGTGTCAATCGCGGTGGCGGAAGCATCGCTCAATTGATGCTTCAGGGCAAAGCAGCCGTCGTAACGATCATCTACTCGGCGATTCTTACGGCGCTGATTCTCAAGATCATCGACTTGACCATTGGCTTGAGAACCACCGAGGACGGCGAGAAGATGGGTCTGGATCTAAGCGATCACGCGGAAACTGCGTACACCATCTCGTAATCCAGTCGTTCGACAGCAACCGGTAGTCCATCAGATCACGCCAAGTACCGGAGCAGTGATTAACCTAAGCGGGGTCGGATAATTCCGACCCCGCTTTTTTTGTTCTTCTGGAATTATTGTGGCTGGGAATTGCGCTACTGGTTTTATTCATCGCCTTACTTCTGGTGCCCACAATGGACTAAGATAGGGATTAGCCTCAACTGATCACAACACACTCCCTATCATGTCTTACCAAATGAACCATTCCCAACGCTGGAATCTCCATCTTTGCAGTTTAAAGTTCCTCTTTGCGACAACCATCTTGGCACTGTGTTGCACAAACGCTGGCGCTCAAGGCCAAAACGCATCGCAGACCAATTTTGTGATCATCCTCAGCGATGACATGGGGATCAGCGACCTGGGCTGTTATGGAGGTGAAATCCAAACCGCCAATCTCGACTCGCTTGCAAAAAACGGACTTAGGTTCTCCCAGTTTTACAACACGGCACGCTGCTGTCCGACACGAGCAAGTTTATTGACGGGGTTGTATCCCCATCAAGCTGGGGTCGGACACATGATGGATAGGAAACCGCTTGCGGGATACCAAGGAGACCTCAACGACTCGTGCCGTACGCTCGCTGAAATGTTACGACCGGGTCGATATCGCAGCTATGCAGTGGGCAAGTGGCATGTCACGAGGCACGCAGGTCCCGAGGGCCCCAAACACAACTGGCCTCTGCAACGGGGCTTTGATCGTTTCTATGGAACGATCCATGGCGCAGGGAGTTTTTACGATCCATCCTCGCTTACCCGAGACAATACGCCCATCTCTCCCTACGCCGATTCAGAGTATCGCCCCGAAACTTACTACTACACCGACGCGATCTCCGATCATGCAACGCGATTCCTTCAAGACCATCGCAAAGACAATCCCAATCAACCTTTCCTCCTATACGTCGCTTACACCGCCGCTCACTGGCCGATGCATGCGTTGCCCCAAGACATCGAGCGTTACAGAGGAAAATACGACCAAGGCTATGAACCGATCCGGCGGGCTCGACACGCCAAAGCCATTGAACTGGGACTTTTCCCAGCCGACTTGCCCTTGCCTAGCGGTGTTGGGAATTGGGATAACATCCAGGACAAGCCATGGGAGGCCGCTTGCATGGAAGTCTACGCTGCGATGGTCGATCGGATGGACCAAGGGATCGGTCAGATTGTCCAGGAGCTTCAACGCCAAAACATTCTCGACAACACGCTCATTTGCTACATGCAGGACAACGGCGGTTGCGCAGAAGCGATGGGAAGAACTGGCAACAAAGAACACCCAAACATCCCACGCCCCGAAGCTCCAACCCTCAAGCCGATGAACCCGCCGGACTTGGCAAAGAGTGGAAGTGTTCCTGCGCAAACCCGCGATGGCTATCCCGTCCGGATGGGCAAGAATGCTTTTCCCGGTCCTGCCGACACCTATGTCGCTTACGGCGAGAACTGGGCCAACGTCTCGAACACACCGCTACGAGAATACAAGCACTGGGTTCACGAAGGTGGAATCAGCACTCCGCTGGTGGTTCACTGGCCTGCCGGTGTAAAAACACCTGGTCAATGGTGCCATCAACCCGCACACCTGATCGATATCGCCGCCACCTTGGTCGAAATCTCGCACGCCAAATACCCTAACATTGCAACACCACTGGAAGGCAAAAGCCTATTGCCTGCTTTTGCGAAACATACGATCGAGCGAGACGCGATCTTCTGGGAACACGAGGGGAATCGAGCTGTTCGAAAAGGGGACTGGAAGCTTGTGGCCAAACACAAAAAGGATTGGGAACTCTACGACATCGCCAAGGATC
>JAJTFC010000005.1 GCA_021298315.1 Planctomycetaceae bacterium | reverse complement strand
CGGAGACATCGATCTTCCATTAACAGGACCGAGTTTGGGCAACACACCCATGAGCTCGATCGGGGGACTCCACAACCAGGTAGCCTTGGGGGTCGACACGCAGGGCAATGCGGTGATTATCCCCAGAACGACCAGCACCGCTGAACTCGACGCACTGATCACACCCAACTCAGGTGATCCGAATGCTAGCAAGGACTGGACAATCCACCCTTAGTTTTTTTGAAATAAAATGGAGCAAGAGCGCAGTTTGGCTCAAGTGATGTTGACTTGGGCTTTTTAAATCGTTGATACTCTTTGCCCGCATCAGGCCCGGGGTCACCCGAGCTTGGCGCACTCCCGATTGTCGATGTGGAAATAACAATTTTTCGACTCAAAGTAAACCCTGATTTGCCATGAACTCAAGCTTCGACAATCAGACCAAGGAGCGAGTGCGGCAGGCAATCAACATCGTCGATTTGATCGGTGGTTATTCAGAGGTTCGTCGACAGGGAAGGAATTTCGTCTCGCGTTGTCCATTCCACGACGACCGTCGACCGAGCATGCAGATCAACGCCGAGAGGCAGAGCTGGAAATGTTGGGTTTGCGATGTCGGTGGTGATGCCTTTAGCTTTGTCATGCAGAAAGAAGGGATGAGTTTCCCGGAGGCATTGCAATTCTTAGCCGACAAGGCTGGGATCGTCATCGAGACGACCGGATCGAAAACCCCCGGGGCATCGGCCGAGGACAAGCGGCAGTTGTATCAAGCGATCCAATGGGCAGTCGAAAAGTACCGGGATTATTTCAGGAACGATCCTGCTGCCAATGCGGCCCGCGAATATGTCGCAAGCCGAGGCTTGGAGGCATCGAACGCCGAACGTTTCGGGCTAGGATTTGCCCCGGAATCATGGAGTTGGTTAGCCGATCGCGCCTTGGCAGAGAAGATTTCATTGGATGCATTAGAGAAGGTTGGGCTTTTGGCGCGTGGTACCAGCCAGACTCGTTACGATCGATTTCGAGATCGATTGATATTCCCAATTTTTGATCCTCAGTCTCGTCCGATTGCACTGGGTGGTCGCGTACTGCCTGGCTCGCCGGTCGAGGCGGCCAAGTACATCAACTGCAGCGAAACTCGGCTCTACCAAAAGAACCAAACCCTATACGGTTTGAACTTTGCCAAGGATCGCATTTCGAAGACTCAAGTGGCTGTGGTCGTCGAGGGATACACCGATGTGATGATGGCTCACCAGCATGGTATCGACAACGCGGTTGCATGCTGCGGGACAGCCTTGACGGAAAACCATATCCGGTTGCTCAAGCGGTATTGCGATTCGGTCGTGCTGATGCTCGATGGAGACCAAGCGGGCCAAAAACGTACTGGCGAAATCTTGGAACTCTTCCTGAGCGAGTCGATGGACTTGCGGATTTTGACATTGCCCGACCAACTCGACCCCTGCGATTATCTTTTGCGCTATGGGGGCGAGAGTCTCAAGGAGCTCATTTCGCAAGCTGTCGATGCGCTTGAATTCAAAATAAGGTCAGCCTGCCAAGGCTTTGATCCGCTCCTTGACACCCATCGAGCGACCGTTGCACTCGAGAGCGTGCTCGGTTCGCTAGCGAAGATTCCCGAGTCGAGCCAAAGCGACTCGCGGGTTGTAGTTCGGCTCGAGCAGATCATTTCAAGGCTGAGTCGACAGTTCGGCATTGGGCAATCGCAGATCAAAATGCGTCTTGGTGATTTGCGCAAACAATCTCGGCGATGGGCCAATGTCAGCGATGCATCAACAGCCCATCGTTCAGGGGGTGTCGAAACGGACCATGAGGCTGTCCATGGAGACTCCAGCGACTTTCATCAACAGCCCGTTGAGTATCGCTACGATGAGCTTTCTGCGGTCGAACTGGAGTTGCTTGAAATCCTCGCGACCAACACCGATCTGGTCCCTATGGCTATTGAGCGAATCGCCCCAAAAAACCTTGTGTCATCTACCGCTTTAGCGATTTTTCAACTATACCTTAACCTCGAGCTTGAAGGCCATTCGCTTGACTTTCAAAGTATTCTGACGGCCACAGAGGATCCTGCGCTGAAGAACGTTTTGGTGACTTTAGAGCAGCATGCGGTACTCAAGGCCGGTAAAGCATCGATGGCTCCCCGAGCACGGCTTGAAACGCTGTGTGAAAGATGGGGATCCTCGGACGATTCCGATCCGGTTGGCTCGCAACGAAACGCCCTTGAAGATCGATCCTTGGATGAACAAACCCAGATCGATCTACTGCAGTCGCTTATCCGACAGGCCCAGATAAAACATGGTATCGAACAACCTTAAACCGTAGACCCAACGGTCGGACATGGAATGTTTGACCGTCGAATTTTTTTCCAAAACCCAAAGGAGTGGAGCAGATGGAAAGCAAAACCGTAGAACTTAGCCAATTGGTCGACTTGGGACGCACCCAAGGCTTTTTGACCTATGAACAAGTCAGCAACTATCTGCCCGACGAGGCTTCGTCAGCTGAAAAGCTCGATGAGCTTTTCGTGGCGCTAGAGCGCGTTGGTATCGAGATCGTCGAAGCGACCGAATCGCAGCGCGCTGCTGGAGGAGCTACCAACCTAAAGATCTATCGACCCGATGACAACCAAGGACACTTGGGAGCCGTGGCAAGTGGAGCGTCTGAACGCACGGCTAGTTCGAACGATCCGGTGCGTTTGTATTTGGCACAAATGTGCAAGATACCTCTTTTGAATCGCGAGCAAGAGATTGCGCTTGCAAAGAAAATCGAAATCACTCGACGCAAGTTTCGTCGTGCGGTCCTTGGAAACGATTTCGCGCTTCGCCACACCGTCGAGATCCTTCGCAAAGTTGCCGCAGGTATCTTGCCTTTCGATCGCACGATCAAGGTATCGCTCACCGAGCAGTTGACCAAAGAACAGATCAGTGCCCGAATGCCAGCGAATTTGGCTACCTTGGATCGCTTGATCGACGAAAACCGCCGAGACTTTCAAACTGCGGTACGCAAAAGTACCACAGAAACCCAAAAAGCGACCGCAAAGCTTAACTATCAGCGCCGTCGAATGAAGTCGCTGGTTTTGGTAGAAGAGCTCTCGCTTCGATCCCGTCGAGTGATCCCTCTGATGCGTCAACTTGAACAGTTCTCCCAACGCATGGACTACTTGTCAGAGCGTATCGCGGAGCTTAAGCAATCGGGCACCGGGCCACTTGAACTGCAACGCTGCTTGGGTGAACTTCGACACCTGATTTTGACGACTCAAGAAAGTCCTAGATCTTTGCGAAGACGCGTTGAGGATTTTCGAAAGAGCTACAAAGAATACGAAGCAGTCAAACGGCAACTCTCGAGTGGAAACCTGCGGCTTGTCGTTTCGATTGCGAAAAAGTATCGGAATCGAGGCATGAGTTTTTTGGATTTGATCCAAGAGGGGAACACCGGACTGATGCGAGCCGTGGACAAGTACGAGTACCGTCGCGGTTTCAAATTCTCGACCTATGCGACTTGGTGGATCCGGCAAGCCATCACCCGAGCCATTGCCGACCAAGCAAGGACGATTCGCATTCCAGTTCACATGATCGACATGCTCAGCAAGCTCCGAGGGGCACAAAAGCAACTGACTCACGAACTTCAGCGCGAGCCTACGGCTTACGAACTTGCAGAGGCTCTGGGGGTTCAGGTCGAAGATGTGCAACGGGTCATGGATATCGGTCGCGGACCGGTGAGTCTCGATCGGCCCGTTGGGGAGGGAGAGGACAATGTCCTTGGAGAATTCCTCAAAGATCCTACGAGCGACAATCCGGCTCGCAATGCCAACAATGGCATTCTCAGGGATCGCATCGATGCATTGCTCAAGACCTTAACCTATCGCGAGCGAGAAATCATCCGCTTGCGCTATGGGCTGACCGACGGTTTTTCATACACCCTCGAAGAAGTCGGCAGGATCTTCAAGGTAACTCGGGAGCGGGTTCGGCAAATCGAGTCCAAAGCCGTTGCAAAACTTCAAAATCCGGTTCGATCCGGGATGCTCGAAGGCTTCCTCAAGAACGTCGCTTAGTGGCGTCTGAGGCAATAAGAGGCAATAAGAAAAATAAATCCTTGGAAAAGGGGGCAAGTCCGTGGCTTGCCCCCTTTGGTTTTTTGATCCTTAAAACGTTTGGCGGAAACCGCCAAAGATACAATTCTACACGGAAAAACGCTGAGGATTCCCATCTTCGGATCTTTTCCATGCCCCTGCTGTCGCTTATGCTTATCCCACCAAAATGCAGGGTTCGGGCTGCCTGCTTCCCGTTAAGAATCCCTAGTTATTTTGAACTTGGGACTGCATGGTTTTCCCCGCCAGGGATCTTTTTTTTGCAACAGGATTTATGAAAGACTCACCGTTTCGAGTGGAATACGCTCCACGCGTGCACCGTTTGCCGCCTTATTTGTTCGGACGAATCAACAATCTGCTTTATCAGAAGCGTCGTTCGGGCCAGGACGTGATCGATCTAGGGATGGGCAACCCGAGTGATCCGCCCGATCCATTGGTGATTGAGAAACTCTCCCAAGCCGCTTCGGATGTGCGGAATCACGGATACTCCAAGGCTAACGGAATTCTCAACCTTCGCAGAGAGCTTACCAGCAAGTATCTTCGCAAGTACGGTGTTCGGTTGGATCCTGAAACCGAGGCCATCGTGTGCCTTGGCTCCAAAGAAGGTTTTTCGCATATGCTCCTGAGCCTCATTGGGGCCGGAGACACCGCGATCATCCCAGCCCCGTTCTTTCCGGTTCACATGTACGGCGTGATCCTTGCCTCGGGCAATGTCGTCGCCTTGGACGTCTCTGATACGGATCGGTATTTAAAGAACATCGCTTACACTTGCGAGCATTTTTATCCGAGGCCAAAGCTACTGATTATCAACTATCCGCACAATCCATCGACGATCACTGTCGAGCCTGAGTTTTACGTCGAAGTCGTCAAATTGGCGAAAAAATATGGATTGATGGTGATAAGTGATTTTGCTTACGCAGATGTGGCCTATGACGGTTACACTCCTCCCTCGTTTTTGTCCGCACCTGGTGCCAAGGATGTAGGTGTGGAGTTCACGACGATGAGCAAAGGCTACAACATGGCCGGATGGCGTGTGGGCTTTTGTGCTGGAAACTCGGAGATGGTTCGAGGCTTGGCGACCATCAAGGGCTATTACGACTATGGGATGTTTCAAGCCATACAGATTGCTGCGATCGTCGCTTTACGTGATACCGAAGCGACCGTGGAAAAGCAGTCGAGAATTTATCAAGGGCGACGTGATGTGCTGCTCGAAGGGTTGCGACGCATTGGCTGGGAGGCCGCGACCCCTCGAGCGGGCATGTTCGTTTGGGCAAAGATCCCCGAGCCTTGGGCCTCGGAAATGAATTCGATTGACTTTGCGATGATGCTTTTGGAAAAAGGCAATGTCGCTGTGAGCCCTGGCGGAGGCTTTGGGCCTTCGGGCGAGGGCTATCTTCGAATGTCTCTGGTTGAAAACGAAGCTCGATTGCGGCAAGCGGTTCGTCACATCTCAAACTGTTTAGACAAGACAGCCCAGTCACCCTTGCAATCGGTTTAACGTCGGCACAAAAGAATCCAATTATCGAGGCATTGATTCATGTTACCCAAGGTCCAGATCTCGCTTGACTTAACAGATCTTGATGATGCATTAGCAACCGCTCGGCAGGCTGTCGATGTCGGGGTCGATTGGCTAGAAGCCGGTACGCCGTTGATTTTGGCAGAAGGACTTCGTGCGATCCGAGGCCTTCGGGAACAATTTCCTGAAGTACCCATTATCGCTGATTTAAAAACGATGGATGGTGGTTATTTAGAGGCCGAGATGATGGCCAAGGCGGGGGCGACGCATGTGGTGGTCATGGCACGAGCTCACGCCGAGACGATCAAGTGTGTGGTTAAGGCGGGGAAAGACTATGGCGTTGGCGTCATGGGAGACAACCTTGGTTATGAATCGATGATCGATGGTGCCAAGCGGTTAGAAGATTTGGGTTGTGACTATGTGATTCATCACATTGGTTATGACGAGCGTCGCGGCATTGCAGCATCTGGACGCCGCGCTCCGAATCCGATGGATCAGCTAGAAGAAATAGTAAAGGCCGTATCGGTCCCAGTGCAGGCTGTAGGTGGGCTGACGTTAGAACAAGCGATAAGCACTCCGCGATTCGGTGCCCCCTTGGTCGTCATCGGGGCGCCGCTTGTAATCGATAGCGATCGCTTCACTCAAGCGTCCAACGATCCGATGGGTGTATTGCGAAGGATCTGCCAGGAGGTTCATGCCTATGGAGATGTTTCGGTGGGTCGACTTAGCCAGGTCGCATCAAGATTTCACAAAGGTTAGAAAAACAACAAGGAATAGATGCGCGATGTTCGACTCTGAAACTGATTATGAGCTCAATTGGAAAGTCTTGCTGACGACTCTAGCGATACTAGTTGTCGGCGTTCCATTGATTTATTTCATCCATTCACTCCAGATAGGTCGACTTGAAAAAGACCTACTGACCCAAATCGAAGCTGCTAAATCCTCTGGTGATAACGAGGAAATGCTCAAGCAGTTGAATCGTTATCTGCTTTATAAACCAGAGGCGACCGAGCAGAAGGTTGAATTGACCGAGCTGATGTCGGATCCTAAGTCTGCGATACTCAAGCCCGATGCTCTCATTCCAATGATCTACCAGGCCATCGCAGCCTGTGAGCAAAACACAAATCTTGAGTCTAAGCTCCCATTGCTTCGGGAAAGGCTTTTGGAGAACTTATCCAAGTCCATGCGTGCGGGTGAGGCCGTCGAGCAAATTGCGAAGTTGGCCAAGCAAGACATCGATCCAAAGCTGGACAAAGAGTTGGCTTTGATCCGATACCGAAACTTGTTTGTTGCGGGTGAAGACCCCTCGATTGGCAGACTTCTACCGGGCACAGCCGACTGGGTTGTTCAGCAGTGCAAACTCGATCCTGTCGATCACTTGCTCGGAGCTCTCAAAGAACTCAAAGGCGATGTCGAACTTACCGCAATGCTAGGCAATGCATGCGTGATCGACTCGAGCAAACTGGTCAAATCAAAATTGGCTAAACTCGACAAAGTCGAAATCAATGATTTGATTTCCCGCAAGCTTCGTGACATGCTCGAAAAGAATGCTGACCGTCCAGAGGCTTGGCTAATCGATTATCAATTGCTTTCGATGATCGATCCAACAAAAGCAGCGGAGGATATCGAAAAGGCGTTGCAACGATTCCCCGATGATACGGCGATATTGCGTCAAGCAGCAGCGTACAAGATGAATCGAATCCTAGAGGCAAAAAGGGCAGGCAATCAAGACTCCATCCAAAACGAGATAGCGCAAACAGAACAAATACTTGCTAGCCTCAAGAAAGGGGCAGGAATTCGAGCACCTTTTACCTATGCATCCTTGGCCGACTTGGCTCTTGTCAGAAATGAAAAGGATAAGGCTATAGAAACACTTCAAGATGGCATTCGAGTTTGCCAACCACCCTTGATCGATTTGCAACTTCGGCTTGCCCAAATCTACAACCAATACAATGAGCCTGAGAATGCTCTGGTCGCACTTAAAGCTGCAGATGAAACGCTGCGACGCGACGCACCCTTGCTAAACAGTCCCCAGATGACGGAGTTTTCAAGAGCTGTCAAGCAGCAATGGCTTGAGTACTACAATTCTCAGGGGAATTTGGTGGCGATTAATGAGCAGCTCGATAGTCTCCTGGTGACAACTGCTTCGAGCGATATGAATTCCGAGTTGAGGATTCAGGCATTCGCAGCGAATTCATATAGAAAAATTGGTTACTGGGACAAAGCTTCCATCTCTTACCTAAAAGCGTTGACCCTTGCGCCAAACAACGACGAATTGCGTCGCGGTGCTGCTGAATCCTTGGTCAAATCCAATCGCACAGAAGACGCGATCAAACAGTTTGAGTTGATCCAGACAAAGCAACCTGGTGACTGGATGCAACTGGCCCTTTTGAAGATGCTGATCCAAAAAACCGATTTATCCTTCGAGGAAAGCCAATGGAAACCGATTCAATTCGCTTTGGTTCAAGCCAAACAGACCGCCACCCAAGCCAAGTTGGATGATGACTTTACGAACCTGCTGGAGGTCCTTCAGGCCGACTTGGATGTTCGGAAATCAAATCCATCATCGCGGTCCGAACTGATCGCTCAGTGGAAACAAAAGCTTACTGATCTTGTAACATCGAATCCAAAACAAGAACTGCTCTTAAAAAACGTCGTGAATCTTTTTGGTGTCTGGGGGCAAATCGACAGCGCTAAAGAAATTCGCAAACTCCTGATCGAGCGAAATCCAGAAAGCCTCGACGCGCATTTGGATCAGGCTACGGAATTGGCTCAATCAGGACAAGTCTCCAAGTCGCTCGATTATCTCATGGAAATCCTTGCTGATTTTCCAGAGAACATCCGACTCAACCAGTTCATCGTAGGATTGCTTCAGATCGATGAAAAACTTGAAAAACGTGTGGAGAAGATGCTCGACTCCTGCGGAAACAACTTTGCTGTCTTGAGCGATCTTTGCGAGTACCTGTTGCGATTGCCTCAGTACACTTCTGAAGTTAACGAGCAGGATAAATTAAAATCCCTACCCAAAGTTGAGCTATGGAATGCAGTGATGCAATCATCTGAATTGCGACTCAGAAAACTCGAGGGAGAAAAAGGGACCGCTTGGAGGTATACCAAAGCAAGACGACTGTTGATCAAGTCTCTATTTGATGAAAAACCTGATTTCGCAAATGTCTTGGATCTGATCCGGCAAATTGAAGAAGTCCGCCCGGAATGGGCTTATCTGGATGTTCTGCGCGGTGCACTCGCCGAGCAGATGAAGGAACCTTCCAAAGCTATCAAGGCTTATCAGGCTGCTGCGAGCGTAGCAATCGATGATATTCGGGTCTATGAGCGGTTGATCGAATTGCTTTACCAAGAAGGTCGATTTGAGGATGCCGAGACCTACATTTCTCGCCTTGGAAATATCTCCAACCAATCCAACCGCATCGCATCGGTTGCACTGAAACTCTCCGAAAGAACCCAAGCCAACACATTGGATATCGCAAGACTCGGAACGGAATCTCGTCCGCTCGATCCCCTGGCTTGGGTTTGGTATGCCAAGGTTATCGAACGATCCTCTAGGGAAATGAGTCCCGCTGATAGGCAAGCAAGCCTTGAGCAAGCCGAGTCGCATTTGCTACGAGCTATGCAACTGGCTCCTGATATGTGCGAGCCCCCTAGGTCTCTTTTTCAGTTTTTTGCCTCGACAAAACAGGATTCCAAAATCGAGGAATTGGTACAGCAGATTGAAACTCAAAAACAAATCTCGCCAGAAAACGAACGTCTCAATCTCCTTGGGATTATCTACTTGTATTTGAATAATCTTAATCGTGCCGAGGACTTTTTCATAAAGTCCATTGCCGCCGGAGGATCCATAGAGTCAAACGTCATTCTTCGAGCAGAAGCGATGCTGCGCCAGGGGCGTCAAAAAGAAGCGATCGAATTCCTGAGCGAAACGGTCAAAAACAAACCACAAATTTCAGAGATACGCCAAAATCTTGCTGTGGTGTTGGCTAACCGTGGTGCGCCAGAGGATTGGAAACAGATCGACGATGTCCTAACGGCCCCTCCTTTCGGTAATTCTATAGAAGATCGTCTGCTTCATGCCAAATTGCTTATGAATAAGCGATCCTACGGGGATCTTGAGAAGGCCCGAGAGAAGCTTCAAAGCGTCGCGGGAGTGCGCGGTAAATACTCCAACGAGGTTCTCTTTACCATCGGCACGATCAACCGCTACCTACTGGATCTTTCCAACAGAGATCGAATCAAAAATGTCGACACTCGGAGTTATCAAGATGCAGCAGACGCAGCACTGCAGCAAGCAGCCTTGAGCCAACCTCCCTCCGAAAACCACATTACCGGCTATGCGAGTTTTCTTATTGAGCGACAGAAACTCCAAGACGTTGCTCCGTTGATCGATAAGCTCGTGGCTCTGTCTCCCGAATCTCGATCGACTTACCTCGTACGAACCTTATGGCATTACGCCAAGGATCAACAAAACCTTGCAGACCAACTCGCAACCGAGTGGTTCCAAAAAGCGACAAAGGTCGACTACTCACCCGAGCTGGATCTGAGCAAGATCTCCGATGCGAGCCTTACCTTTGCCAACGCACTCTTTGAAGCCGCTGGAAACCAGCAAGCCGCCGATAGAACCTTCCAAGCGATTTCAGATCGAAACCCCCAGATCAGCAGATCCTACATCAACTCTTTATTGCGCCATGACATCTCTCGACTCAGAAACGCTGGCCTCAAACGCCTTGCCGAAAACATCGACGAACTCAACCTCTCGCCTGTCGACCTTGGTGTTATGCTCAGTGTCGCGTCCGTCTTGGAGTTTGACCCTGAAAGATCCAAAGAACTTCTTGACTTGCTCAGCGCGAAACTCGAACAAACAAAAGATATCGACATGGTTTCCCTGGTTTCGATTGGCGATTTCTTTCTTGCCAAAAAAGCTACCCTGCAGGCAGCCCAATGCTACAAAATGATCGTCGAAAAAGAACCGAAAAACCCAGCCGCTTTGAACAACCTCGCAAACATCTTGATCGAACTCTCGCCAGAAAATGCAAAAGAAGCTCTCGATTATATCAACCGAGCCGTCGAGATCCTCCCCGATAACTCGGTGTTGCTCGATACCAAAGGAACCGTGCTGATTCTACTCAAACGCTACGAAGAGGCCGCACAAGCCTTGAGCATCGCTACCAAAAACGGCGGAGACCCGCGTTCGGCCCTCCACTGGTACATGGCTCTGATGAATGCGGGCAAGACCCAGGAAGCAGAAAAAGTAAAACCGATGATCGACAGGAAAACGCTCCGCGATGTTTACCTGCTTCCTGAGGACAAAGCAGCTTTGGAAAAACTCTAAGCACCGAATTTGCCTAAGCGCCCCGCATTGGCGAGCGCTAAGGTCATCAGGTACTGAGCCTCGAAGTGCCCCAACCCGCCGCTGATGCAGGTCGTTTCGTTGAAAGTCCGATGGGGATCAGGACGACAGCAATCCGATACCAAAAGCGTTGGTACCGGATGCCACGAATGGCTCTTGAGATAACTTGGGGTACTGTGATCCCCAGTGACGATCAGCACACTTGGACCAAGTTTCTGGATCTGTGGTAGTACCGCATCGAGTTCCTCGATTCTGGCTACCTTCTCGTCGAAGTTCCCGTCCTCGCCCGTGCTATCGGTGTACTTAAAGTGAATGAAAAAGAAGTCATAGCGATCCCAGTTTGCTCGCAACTCCTCGATTTGTTCTGCAAGCGTCTGGGCCTTGCCAACAATATCCATACCCACCAATCTAGCCAGTCCCTTGTACATCGGATACACGGCGATGGCCGCTGCCCGCAACCCGTAAACCTCTTGGTAACTAGGCAGTTGCGGTTTGGCCGCAAAGCCTCGCATCGTGTGAAAATTCGCCTTGGGATGCCCAGCCAAAATCCCCTTCGCCTGCCTTAAAAACTCCTTAGCAACCTCAGCGGTTTTCTGGCTAGATTCGTTCTGTGCGACCGGATCCAAGGCTTTGACACCAGTCCTTTGTGGATCGGTATCGGCAACATTGCCACCCAATCCTTGCCCCCGGAAGACCACTACAAATCGATGCTCCTTGACCGGCTCAACAAAAATCTCGATCCCAGGAATTTGGATCTTGCGAAGCGAAATAGCGAGTGGAGCACTCTCTTGGGAACTGATCCGTCCAGCACGACGATCAGTGATGCGATCCTCTTGGTCGATCGTGCAGAAATTGCAGCGGATCGCCACATCGCCAGGCTGCAATTCAAACCCGATTCCTGTCGCTTCAAGAGCCCCGCGACCAATCAAATACTTCAGCGGATCGTAACCAAAGAGAGCCAAATGCCCAGGCCCGCTCCCGGGAGCGATCCCAGGCTTGACCGGAATGCTCGCTCCTTGAACACCCAATGCAGCCAAGGCATCGAGATTCGGCGTTTTTGCAGTCTCAAGCTCCGTAAGCCCGCCCGGTGACATGGGCAATCCGCCTAATCCATCGGCCACAAGCATCACGATCTTGCTTGAGTTTTCTAACTGCAATTCACGCGTAAGGGTGTGGATGTCCATCGTCTCTTGTCTTGCTCCAGTAGTAGATTGGGGATCGAAGCATCTCGGGATGCTTCCTCCCAGATTGTTTAGCAAATCCCAAAACAATCACAAGATCCACTGGGACTCTAGACTGTTCGATTCTCCCTTTAGTAGTTACGCTAAAGCTAAAGACCACAAGCCCGTTTTCAACGTTCGGCCTAAAGCCACTCCTGTAATTCAAACTTAGATATGCCAAAGTTGATCTCCGCGAATTTTCTGTGCCTGGGTTCTCTTGCCGCCTCAGTCGCGTTAAGTCGATGCGACGAGTGTCATGCTTTTTGGCCTCAGGAAAAACAGTCCCCATCTGAACTCTCATCTGCCCCAAACTCTAATGGACTTGCCAAGACACCGCCGAGCTCCGGATCAAGTGTCAAACTCGCCGACGATCTGTACATGGTTCCCTACGTCCAGCGTGTCGATGAATCCGACATCAGTTTTGAAATGATCCCCATCCCCGGTGGTAAAATCACCATCGGATCTCCAGAAAGCCAACCGGGTCACACTCAAGACGAAGGCCCGGAATTCACAATAGAGGTCGAACCGTTTTGGATGGCCAAAACCGAACTGACCTGGGCCGAATACAAGACCTTTCTCAAAACCTACGACATCTTCAAAAGACTCTCTCGACAAGGGATCCGTAAGGCCTCGGGTCTGGACCAAGTCGACGCGATCACCGTTCCGACCCCTCTGTACGAACCGAGCTTTACTTATGAATACGGTGACGATCCAAAACAACCGGCTGTCACCATGACTCAATACTCAGCCAAACAGTACACCAAATGGCTCAGCGGGATTACAGGCACAGAGTATCGCCTGCCAACCGAAGCCGAATGGGAATACGCTGCCCGAGCAGGTACCACAACTGCTTACTCCTTTGGAGACGATCCAGCACAACTCGATGAATATGCTGCTTTCGCCGCCAACAGCCCCGAAGGTGCTCCGAAAGTCGGTAGCAAAAAACCCAACCCCTTCGGACTCTATGACATGCACGGAAGCGTCTGGGAGTGGACCCTGGATCACTATGCAGACGACACTTATTCCGATCGCACAGGAAAAACCCTCTCTGCTCAACAAGCTTTTGTAGCCCCCAAAGAAAAAGGCTCCCGGTGCGTACGTGGTGGCGGCTGGCAAGATCCACCTGAGCGACTCCGATCGGCCGCTCGACTCGGCTCGGTCGATGAACTCTGGAAGGACGAAGATCCAAACGTCCCAAAGAGCCCTTGGTGGTTCACCAACGACCCGGCCCGGATGGTCGGCATGAGGCTGGTGCGATCCAGTAAAGCTTTGACCAAGGAAGAACAAACCATCGTTTGGGAAATCGACCATAATGAGATTCGCGAAGACGTCGACTTCCGACTCCAAGAAGGTCGAGGTGCAATCGGTATCCCCGTTCCAGAATTGACCCAAGAGTTCAAACGCAAAAAGTAAATCGTTTAAAGTTTAAACCTCACCCCAGCCAAGGCCATGAACACCAACACTCAGCCCTCCTCGAACTTCCACTGGGATTGGAATCTTCCTCGTTTATTCATTCGCCGCTGCCGAGAAAAGGGTGCTCGGATAAAGGTTGCAGACTCCTCCGGAGTGAAACTCTCCGGAAACGACTTGCTGCTGCGAACCTTAGCTCTCAAACGCATCATCGACCGAGAAGTACTGCAGTCTCGCTTCAAATCCATCGAGGATGAAAAGCATGTGGGTGTTCTCTTGCCCCCAACAGTTCCAGCAGTTGTAGTCAATATGGCGCTGACCCTCTCGCGCCGCGTTGCAGTGAACCTCAATTACACCGTCTCTGAGTCCATCATCAATCGATGCATCGAACAAGCGCAAATCAAACATGTTTTGACCAGTCGCAAGGTGATGGAAAAGCTTGGAATGAACCTCAATGCCCAAGTCGTCTATCTTGAAGACCTCAAGGATAAAGCAACCCTAGGCGATAAAATCGTCGCCTTTACCCAGTCGAAACTCATGCCCGAAGGGATGCTCGCATCCCAATTCCAACTCCACAAAAACAAGCCCGATGATCGCTTGACGATTATCTTCACCTCTGGATCCACCGGCATCCCCAAAGGTGTACCTCTGACTTTCAATAACATCGCTTCGAACGTCCAAGGTTTCGATGCAACGATCCATGTCAAAGAAGACGATTGTTTTTTGGGCATCCTGCCGTTCTTTCATTCCTTTGGATACACCGGCACGCTCTGGGCCGTAGGTTGCCTGCCCTGCTCGGGTGCATTCCACTACAATCCGCTCGAACCCAAGCAGATCGCCAAACTCATCGAAACCTACAAGTGCACCATTGTGCTTGGTACCCCAACGTTCCTCAGAGGTTTCCTCAAGCGTATCGAACCCCAGCAGTTCAAAACGGTCGATGTCGTTGTCGTTGGCGCCGAAAAAATGCCCATTCCTCTGGCCCAAGCTTTCGAGGAGCGATTCGGAGTTCGCCCGATCGAAGGATACGGAACGACCGAACTTAGCCCCGTGGTGGCCGTGAACGTTCCACCCAGCCGAGCTCGAACCCTAGAAGGCAAAAATGCGCTGCGCGAAGGCTCCGTCGGCAAACCGATCCCGGGAGTCCATGCCCGCGCGGTCTCCCTGGAGGATCATTCCAAAGTCCTAGGCCCAGACCAATCCGGTATGATCGAAATCTCAGGGCCTAACGTCATGCAAGGGTACCTGAACCAACCCGAGCTAACCGCCAAAGTCATGAACAACGGATGGTATATCACCGGCGACGTCGGATTCGTCGATGCCGATGGCTTCATCCATATCACTGGACGCGAAAGCCGCTTTTCAAAAATCGGTGGCGAGATGGTTCCTCACATCCAAATCGAAGAAGAGCTCAACAAGATCGTCGGTGGCGACGAAGACATCCTCAAGCTTGCTGTCTGCGGCGTACCCGACGAGAAGAAAGGTGAAAAGATTATCGTCCTGTACACCGAGCTTCCCGAAGAACCTGATGCGATCATCAAAAAGCTCATAGCAGCCGGATTGCCCTCAATCTATATTCCTTCGCCCGATGGCTTTATCAAAGTCGATGCGATACCCATCCTCGGCACAGGAAAACTCGACCTTCGCGGACTCCAAACTCTCGCTAAAGAGAAAGCTTAGCCATGCAAGAGTCCAATTTCCAAGACGAATCCCAGCCCACCGAGTCGCTCCTAGAGAATCGTTCGTTTTGGGGACTTGCTATCACCCAGTTCCTAGGCGCTTTCAACGACAACCTCTATAAGCAACTCATGCTGCTTATGGCCATCGGGGGCGTGGCTGGGGTTACCAAGGATGATCGCCAAGGCTGGGCGACACTTGCTTTCTCTTTGCCTTTTGTTCTCTTCAGTGGCGTCGCCGGATATCTTTCGGATCGCAACAGCAAAAGCAAAATCATCTTCATTTGCAAGGTCGCCGAAATTGCCATCACTCTACTGGCCGTGGTGGCATTCTTGATGTACGGAAATCTTGGGGACTTTGGCACCTGGACAGTGCTAATACTCATGGGCGTCCATAGCACCTTCTTCGGACCGGCCAAGTACGGCATCCTGCCGGAACTCTTTCACCACAAGCATCTGCCACGGGCCAACGGTCTTATCCTAATGTCAACCTTCCTTGCCATCATCCTCGGGGTCGTCTTGGCAGGAGCGATCAAAGATGCGTTAGTCGTCAAGGATGCGGCTGGCAAAGAGGACTATAGCCACCTATGGATCGGATCCTTGGCTTGCGCTCTGGTCGCCGTGGTCGGAACCCTGACTTCATTGTTTGTCCGATACACTGCCCCGGTGCAACCCCAAGCCCGTTTTCAGATGGTCGATTCAATCGTACCCAAACCGATTGTATCGTTGCTCGGCAAAGATCGTCCGCTGTTGCTCGCGTTGGTCGTTTCGAGTGTCTTCTGGCTCGTGGGCGGTTTGGTCATGCCAGTAGTCAATCGGATGGGCAAAGATCAACTCCATCAAGCCGATACCAAGACGAGTGTGCTTACAGCAGGACTTGCCATCGGCATCATCATCGGGGCCATCAGCGCCAATTTGATTCTCAAACGCATGCCCAAGGACAAGCAGGTCACCCTTGGTGTCCTGATCATGATCGTCTCGATGTGCATGGTGAGCATTTGGAAGGCCAACGGGGACGTGCTCCTAGGTTACAACGGCACCTTCCTGGGATTGATCGTTGCGGGGATCGGAGCGGCGGTGTTTGTGATCCCAATCCAAGTCTTCCTGCAGGAACGCCCACCGCTGGAACTCAAAGGCCGACTCATAGGCACGATGAACTTCGCAAACTTCATCGGCATTCTCCTGGCTGGGCCAATCTACCAGTTGCTCATATGGGTCGCAGAGAGTTGCCTGGCTTGGCCAGTCTCCTCGGTCTTTGCCATGATGGCTGCGATGCTTGTGCCGATTCTGGTTTTTTATCGACTGCCAAAACTGTAGCATTCTCGATCCCATGCCTAGTTATCGAGATAGCGAAGAGTACTTCGAACGTTGGTATCGGTTTTTAAAACTCGAGTCCGATGCTGAACGAGAACGACTCGCCTCACGCCGCGAATCTCGCAAGGCTCGCGGAATGTCCGACCGATCGATCGAGGCCCAGGGCGACACGCTCATGCATATGGTCATCTCCGATCACCGCACCGGTCTGGGTGGTCGCACCATTGCAACGTTTGTCAAACGGCAATCGCAAGCCTTATTACCATGGAACCGTTTCCGAGTCGGTGCTCCCGTGGTCGCATCCGACGAAAACACCCTGATGGATGTCGCCAACGGTGTCGTATGCGCCAGATCCTCATCGAGCGTTGAAGTCGTCTTTGACGATTGGCCAGAAGGCAAATTCTTTCGGCTTGAACTATCCGCCGATGAGGTCACTCGCAAGCGGCAGCAAACGGCGATGCTACAAGCCTTACAGGGCCGTGGCCGAATCGCTCAGTTCCGAGAATTGCTCATCCACGATAAAGAGCCCCAGTTTTTTCCGATCAAAAATCTTCAAACCATCGAAGCTTCTTTGGCCAAATCTCCGTTGAATGCATCGCAGCGCGAAGCGATCATTCATGCTCTTGGTGCTAATGACCTGGCCATTATCCATGGTCCTCCTGGAACAGGAAAAACCACGACCGTCGCTGAACTGATCCGGCAAGCTGTTGCGAAAGGACAACGCGTTTTGGCTTGTGCACCTAGCAATACCGGCGTGGACAACCTCTTGGAAAAACTCGTCGAACTCGGAATCAACGCGATCCGCATCGGACACCCAGCTCGCGTCTTGGAATCCCTTCAAGAACACACACTCGATTATCTGGTCGAAGCTGACCCGGCGATGAAAGTGATACGAGAAATGCGTCGAGAAGCCGAAATGCTCACCAGCAAGGCCGGCAGATGGACGCGCGCTAAACCGATGCCTGGCGCTCGCGAAGACCTAAAACAAGAAGCTCGCCGTCTGCGTAACGATGCTAAGATCTTTGAAGAGCAAATCATCGATACCAAACTCGACCGCGCAAGTGTTATCTGCGCTACGACCAACTACGATCCGGAGATTCTCGGCGATCGAACCTTCGATCTTGGTGTCATCGACGAAGCTTGCCAAAGCACCGAACCGGGTTATTGGCCGGTAGTACTTCGTGTCGAACAATTGGTGCTCGCCGGTGACCATTGCCAACTACCACCGACGGTTCTAAGCACCCAAGCTACTCTCGAAGGTTTATCCAAGAGCATGATGGAAAGGCTCGTCGAGCGATGGGAAAATCGAGTCACTCGGCAACTGACGATCCAGTACCGCATGCATCAAAAGATCATGGAGTTTCCCTCAGAGCACTTCTACCATGGTACTTTGGTCGCTGATGCAAGTGTGGCTGAACATACCCTGGCGGATCTACCCGGCATTCAAACCGAGTCTCTCGATGCGCAACCGGTCTTGTTTGTCGATACGTCAGGAGCCGATTGGGCAGAGGAATTGGATCCCAACGGGGAGAGCAAACTCAATCCGCGAGAAGCTATCTGGATCCTCAAACAAGTCGATGCTCTGCTCGCGGCCGGGCTGCTACCCGATCAAATTGCCGTCATCGCTCCGTACTCGGCCCAAGTCCGATTTCTCAGGGATAGGTGCACAAGCAACGGCGTCGAGATCGATACAGTCGATGGGTTTCAAGGCCGCGAAAAGGAAGCCGTTTTGATCTCTCTTGTGCGTTCGAATTCTCAAGGTGAAGTCGGCTTTTTGGGCGACACACGACGAATGAATGTCGCTATGACCCGAGCCAAACGCAAGCTCATCGTCATCGGCGATGGTTCGACCTTGGGCCGCAACGCTTTCTTCAAAAAATGGATCGAACACACCGAAAACCAAGGTTTCTACAAATCTATTTGGGAATTTAACCCCTGGGAGCAAGATCCGTGACCTGAGGTGTCACACCCCCTTGCGATAAACCGTCTTAGATAACAATCTGTGTACTTATCGATGGTCTTGCCGGAAGGATATCCAGATGCCCAAAAAGAAAACCTCGAAAGAGCAGAGCCCCTCGCTCCCTTTCCGTAGTGCCGCTGAAGTTGCTTTCCTCGGATGGGAGCAACCGATTCTGCACTCTGCCGTCGATTACCTTTTGAAGCGATATGCCAAAGGTAGCTCCTGGGACATGGATCGAGTGCTCGTGGTCCTCCCTGGCTCGATGGCTGGCCGCAGGATCCAAGTCCTCATGGCACAGCGAGCAGCCCAACAAAAACTGGTGCTCCGTCCGCCGAGGTTTTTGACTCTGGGTAAACTCCCCGAAGAACTCTACCAAGCCAAACTACCGTTCGCGTCGGAATTAACCCAAGTCATGGCATGGGTTCAAGTCCTCCGTTCGACCCCAGCCAATGAACTTCAACCACTCCTGTTCGAGGTACCGGCGCTCGATCAGTTAGGAGTTTGGATGGACTTGGCCAAACTCTTAGGATCACTTCACAAAGAACTCGCTTCGGATCTTTTAGACTTCAAGGATGTTGCCGAAAAGCTTGCCGGTACCATCGAGGAACCTCGTTGGAAAATCTTAGCCCATTTGCAACGTCGTTACTTGGATGTGCTCCATGAAGCAGGATTATGGGATATTCAGTCAGCCCGTCGCTTCGCCCTAGAGCACGGGGAAGTGGTCGATTTTCAACACGAAGTCGTCTTAATTGGGACGGTCGATTTGAATCGTGCGCAGCGCAAGTTCCTAGCTGCCATCGGGCCGAATGTCCAAGTCCTCGTCGGTGCTCCTGAATCGTTTGCCGAAGGTTTTGATAGAGACGGAACCCTGCGATCATCCTTCTGGCAAAATATTGAAATACCGATCGACCAAAATCAAATCCACGTGCGCACCTCGGCGGTCCAAGCTGCCCAGGAGCTCGCAGTGCAATTGGCAAAACTTGGCAAGTCTCGCTCGGTACGAGACATCACCATCGGAGTGCCAGACCCGAGCCTTGTACCCGCCCTGCAGGAAACACTTGCCCAACACCAGGTTGCCTTGCGATACGGACCAGGCATACCGATCTATGGTACTCCGCCAATGAAGGTTCTCTATGGGATCGAAGAATACCTCCGAGACCCAAATGTCGAGAACTTCTCAAACCTGATCCGTATCCCTTGGATCGAATCCTGGTTATCGATTCATGCGAAAATCGCACCTCCATCAGATGCCTCGCAGTCGCAAAACCCACAGGATCTCCCCCCCAATTTTTTGACCCTCATCGATCAGTACCTTAAACAAACGCTTTTGCGCAGTGTCTCGGTACCGAGATGGCCGCAAGCCCCAGGGCGAGAAAGTTTTGTCGCGGTTGTCCAAGCGATCGATCTTTGGTTGCAACCTCTACGGAGCTCGAAACGTTCCTTGGATGCGTGGGCCAAGCCGCTGAGAGATCTTTTTATCAGCCTGTCGGAACTCGAGCAGATCGATCGGACAAAACCCGATGGACATTTGATCCTTCGCGGGTGTCGAGAGATCAATTCCGTACTGGATCGTTTAGCGAATGTTCCACCTAAGTTGAACTTGGAAGTGGAACTTACCGAAGCCCTAGCATGGTTACAGCAGCAGCTCCAAGGAGTCCAGATTCCACCGCTTGGAGACGACTCGGCAATCGAAATGCTCGGCTGGCTCGATGTCGCTTTGGATGATGCTCCGGTATTGATGATGACCGGGCTGCACGATGGAGTCGTCCCCGAAAGCGTCAACTCGGATGCCTTTTTACCCAACCGACTCAGAAGCGAATTGGGACTTCTAGACAATGCTCGGCGATACGCTCGGGATGCCTACGTCATGATGGCCTGCCTGCACACGCGTGAACAAGTCGATTTCATCATGAATCGATACAGCTCAAACTCCGATCCACTGACTCCAAGTCGGCTGATGATGGCGGTCCAAACCGATCAGCTTCCCGAGCGAGTTGCCAAACTGATCTCGGATCAAGAGCAGTCGAACATGATCGCATCGGGGTGGCCTGCCAGAGCTCTTCAGTCAGATATTGAAATCCCCAAGCCGGATCCGAGCAAGCGGATCGGTGCGATGGCTGTAACGGATTTCAAAAAATACAGCGAATGCCCTTACCGCTTCTATCTCAAAAAACTTTGCAAAGCTTATGCCAGTGAGCACCTGCCCCAAGAGCTCGATGGGGGCGGCTTTGGAGATATGATCCACTCGGTGCTCGAAGGGCTTAAAGACTCACCTGTGGCCGAGTCGGTCGACCCAAAAGCGATTGGCGATTGGCTGATCCCTCAGCTCGATGCCTGGGTCGAGAACCGTTTCGGTTCTGTACTGCCTCCGGCTTTGGTTGTTCAAATCGAACAAGCCAAACTCAGGCTCTTGGAATTTGCCAAGCATCAAGCTCAGTGGGCAGCTCAAGGCTGGAAAATCAAACACATCGAATTCAATGTCGAGCGTTCCAAGGGCATCCCATGGAAATTGGATCACGGACAAATGATCATCCATGGTCGAATCGACCGAATCGATGTCAACCAAAATGGAGAAATCGCCGTCTTGGACTACAAGACGGGCGATACGACCGAGGAGCCACGCAAGAACCATCTCAAAGGACAGGAGTGGACCGATTGGCAGCTACCTCTTTATGGGCTGCTGATCAAAACCATCAAGGACCTAGAAATAAAGGACATGAGCAAGGTTCACTTTGGATACATCCTGCTTCCGAAGAACGTACCCGACACGAAATTCATCTTGGCCAATTTCACCTCCGAGGAACATGCCGCTGCAATCGAGTCGGCCAAGGAGCTTGCCGATCGTGTTTTGCAAGGTGAATTCTGGCCTCCAAACAACAAAACACCTGTAGATTGGGACGAATACCGCTACATCACCCAGCGGACCGTCCTACGACCTTGGGATCCAAATCTCGAGGATCAAAAGACTTCGGAGCCAAAGCAGACATCCAGTAAAGAGAGCCGAATCGATTCCAACGAGCCCGAGCAACAGAGCCTGCCCCAAGCACTAGGAGCCCAAGGTCCAGTCATCCCAAAGATGATTACGATCGAGCCGGTTTTCGCACAAGGGTGCGCATTGGATGAGTGGTTCGAGCCGAGTATGATCCTGGCTTCGGCAGGAACAGGGAAAACCTACCAACTCGCCTCGCGCGCGATCCGATTGCTCTTTACCGATCAACCCCTGGACTCGATCCTTGCGACCACCTTCACTCGCAAAGCCGCCGGAGAAATTCTTCACCGGATTCTCCAGTGGCTCTCGGAAGCTAGTAGCAGCACCGAAGGTCTCCATCGACTTCAAACTGTCATTGCTCCGATGCAAATCGGCCATGCACACGCCCGCTACCAACTCTCTCGATTATGTACCCATCTGCACCGCTTCCGTGTTAGCACTCTCGACAGTTTTTATTCGCAACTGGCCAAGTCCTTTGCGTTGGAGCTCAAACTACCACCTGGTTGGACGCTGTTGGATACAGCGCAAGAAGAGTTGCTAATCAGGGATGCGATCACCCAACTCTTCGATACGATCGACCATCAACAACTCCGAACCTTGGTCACCCAGCTTTCCAAAGGCTTAGCGGTTCGAGGTGTGCGCATCGAAGTCGAAAATCTCATCACCGATGCCTATGAGTTGTTTCGCCAAGCTCCCGAGGATGCCTGGGCAAAGTTCCAAGTGCCAAAAGGGCCTGACGAAGAGCAAGTACGGCAGGCGAGCAAAACGATAGAAACGCTCCCTATTGAGAGCAAACGACTGAAGAATGCAAGGGACAAAGCGCTTGCTACCTTTCGATCCCAAAAATGGGATGAATTCCTCGAAGAGTCCATCGTCCGTGCCTGTCTTTCAAGCCAGCCAACTTACTACAATTCCGAAATCGATCCAAAGCTCGTCGCACCCTTGCGCGTCTTGCTAGCCAAGGCCAAGACCGAGTTTCTGACGATTCGCCGAATCCAAAACGAAGCCTCTCACGAGCTGCTCAAAAAATACCACCAAGCGATCGAAAAACTCAAGCAGAATCGACGCGTCGTGACCTTTTCGGACATCGCCGATCGACTGGCTCATTGGATGCGTTCGATCTTGCAAGAGCATCAAGAGTCGGGCAAACAGGGGCCATTGCCCCAGATGCAGAGCATCTCTCATCGCATGGATAGCTCTATCGATCATTTGCTCTTGGACGAATTCCAAGACACCTCGCCCAACCAATGGCAAATTCTCAAGCCATTTGCTGAGGCCATCGTCTCGCAAAAAGCATCGGGCAATAAACGCACCTCCTTTTTCGTCGTCGGAGATACCAAACAAGCGATCTACGCATGGAGAGGTGGCGTTTCGGAAATTCTTGAGTCCGTCGGCGAGCAAGTTCAAAACATCAAGCAACAGAAGCTCTCCGAAAGTTTCCGTAGCTCGCCGCTCATTATGGATTTCGTCAATCAAGTCTTCCATGGACTTGCTACCCATCCGAATTATTTGTCGGATGACAACAGCAAACGCGTCGAAGGGACAGAACATCCAGTTGTTTCAAAATGGGTCGATCGCTACTTCATCGACCATACCACCAAAAAATCGAATTTGCCCGGTGTGGTCGAGTTTTGGAACGCTAAAGAGAGGCCGCAAGACGATCCATCGGAGGATCCCGATGCCAAGACAACGATCTCGACGGATATCGATCTGGACATCGCTGATGCAGTGACAGAGCTTCATCGCCGAAGCGATCAGATCACCGTCGGAATATTGACCCGGACCAACGCTGACGTAGCCAAAATGATTTCGCTACTCAAGGATCGAGGCGTCGAGGCCAGCCAAGAAGGGGGAAACCCGCTGATCGATACCGCTCCAGTACTGGTCGTTCAGAGCGCTCTGAAGCTTGCCGAACATTCCGGAGACACCTTGGCGCATTTCCATCTGCAACATTCCCCATTGCGATCGTTTTGGAGTGAAGAAGTTTTGGCCGACTCGACCAAGATCTCGTTGGATCTGCGCAATCGGCTAGATTCTCTCGGATTCGGGGGAACGCTCAGCCTACTGGTCAATCACTTGGCTCCTTACTGCACCCTCCGCGATCAAGAGCGGCTCGTGCAATTGGTCAACGAAGCCTATCGATTCGATGCCTCGAAACAATCCCAGGTTCATGAATTCGTCGATCGGATCCAAAAGACTCGCGTTGCCACCCAAGCCGAGAGTGTTGTTAGGGTCATGACGATCCACCAGTCGAAGGGTCTGGAATTCGACGCGGTATTCATTCCGGCAATCGACCAACCGATCATTCGCCAATCGCCTCGATTGGTCGCCATGAGAGATAGTCGTACAGGTCCGCCCATTTCCATCATGCGGAACGTCAGCAAGGAACTCCAACCCTACTTGCCGATCGAATGGCAAGTCGCTTGCCAAGAGGCCAGCTACCAGCAGTTGGGCGAAGCCCTTTGTCTGTTCTATGTTGCACTGACCCGTGCTCGCCATGCTCTTTACCTTTTTGCGACACCCAACAAATCGGCCATCAAACAATGGGGCTCTGCCCTTCACTCTATTTTCGGAAACGAGCAATCCAACGCCGCCCCGGGAGTGATGATCTACCGCAATGGACAAGTCGACTGGGTGGAACGATGGTCGGCAAGCCGGGCGGAGGCCCACAAGGAGAGTTTCAAGGATGCCCAGAGAGACCAAGAACCGGAAACAAAGCCGCTGCAGTTGCAGCTAAGACTCGAAAACACACTTTTGCGCAATCCGCAGTGGATCGCACCGAGCCAGCATCCTAAACCTGAGACCTTGGAACCTCTGGTCGATTACTGGAAGCCCGACGATACCGCTGCAACCGTGATCGGTAAACTCATCCACCGATGGTTCGAAGAGATTCGTACTTGGATTGACGAATTTTCGCCCGACAAGAATGGACTCCTAAAACTCGCTGCAAGTGCACTTACAAAAGACGAGATGATGCAATTGCAACTCGACCAACAAGTCAACCGTTTCTTGCGCTACTGTGAATCACCGACAATTCGCCAAGTATTTAGCCAAGAACGATATCGCGATTGGCACAAGCCTACCAAACTGCGACTTGAAGTCACCAACGAACGACGTTTCCTGATCTCGATCGATGAACAGTTGATTCGTGGCATCATCGATCGATGTGTGCTGGGCTGGGATTCCGGTCGAGTCGTCAGGGCCGAGATCATCGATTTCAAGACGGATGCTAGACCCAATAATATCGACCTTGCAACCTGGACCGCCCAGCGAATCGCGACCCATGCACCGCAATTACAACTCTATCGCAGAGTCCTTTGTAAGCAGTTCTCATTGCACCCCGAGATGGTGCAAGTCACCCTCGTTTTGCTCAATGAACAGCAGATCGTCCCATTGAATTCAGCGATGCAATAGACCTGCTCAAGCATCGGCAAGACTTCGTCCGAAAGCCAGTTCCATGATGCTCTGCTCGCTCAATTGGCTTCGTCCGAGTTCTCCGGAAATCTTCCCTTCGTGCATCACGTAGGCCCGATCCGACATCCCCAAAATCTCTTCCATCTCACTGGATACAAACAAAATCGCAGCACCCCGCTCTGCCAACTCCTCCATGAGTCCGTAAATCTCCTGCTTGGCACCGATATCCACACCCCGTGTCGGTTCATCCAAGAGTAAAACCTTTGGCTCTCTGATGATCCACTTGCCAAAAACGATCTTCTGCTGATTCCCGCCGGAGAGATAAGCAGCGATCTGACGCAGGCTCGGTGTCTTGATCCGAAGTCCGTCGACTTGGCTTTGACCAACTTTACGATCTGCCCCTGGCAACAAAACGCCATACCTACTGACTCGTTCGAGAGCTGCTAACGTCAGATTCTCTCCGACACTCATCGAAGTGACCAATCCCATATGTCGCCGATCCTCCGGGACCATCGCAATTCCTGCCTCGATCGAAGAGCGAATGCTCCCTAGCCGCATTGCTTTGCCATCGACTTGGATCGATCCACCTAGAACCTTGCCAAGCCCGATAATCGACTCGATGACCTCTGTTCTCCCAGAGCCGACCAATCCAGCCAATCCGACAATTTCACCCGAGCGAACTTCCAGGTTGATCGAATGCTCTGGACGGCCGTGGACTCGGATATCTTCGAGCTTCAATCGCACTGCATCGGATTTCTTTGGCACATGAGGAAAGTACCGATTCAAATCTCGCCCAACCATGGCTTGCACCATCTTTTGGTGATTGATCTGATCGGAAGCAAGTGTGGCTACATTTTTCCCATCTCGCAAAACCTCCACTCGGTCGGACAACTGGGCGACCTCTGCGAGTCGATGGGAGATATAGACAACTGAAACCCCTTGCGATTTGAGTTGCCCAATGAGTTCAAAGAGCCTCTGGGATTCGTGGGCCGAGAGACTGCTTGTTGGTTCATCCATGATGATCAGACTCGAATCGCTAGAGAGCGATTTGGCGATCTCCACCATCTGCCGCTGGGCGATCGAGAGTCTTGCAAGGGGAGTGCTCGACGGGATATTCAAACCCACGCGACGCAGGTATTCGTCGGCCCTGGTACGCATCTGCTTGGTCTGGACGATCCCCCAAGCCGTCGGCAATCGGCCAAGAAAAATATTTTCTGCGATACTCAGGTTCTCCGCCAAATTGAGCTCTTGATGGATCAGCGAAATCCCAGCCTCCATCGCTTGGCTTGTGCTGTTGAAATGGGCTTCCTTGCCCTTCCACCAAAGAGTTCCTGAATCGGGAGCCTGCACACCTGCTAAGATCTTCATGAGCGTGCTTTTGCCCGCACCATTCTCGCCGATGACGCTTAAGACTTCTCCGGGCATGACGTGCAAGCTAACCCCACAGAGCGCATGGACCCCAGGAAAGCTCTTGCTGATATTTTCAACCCTTAGCAGTGGTTCCATCGGCTTGCACCTGTAGAAAAAGATCGCCGAATTCTAAGTCGTTTACTCGGCCCAGCAAGATTCGACGCTTCCGTTGGAGGTCTATTTTAGCGACAATAGACAAGCAAGTTTTTCAATTCGGGGATCGATCATGACATTGCGACCGCTCTTGGTTTTTTCACTGGCATGCTGCCTTCTTTGCCTGATTGCCTCGTTCGCTTCTGCTCAGAGCATTGAATTCAATCGAGATATCCGACCGCTGTTGTCTGAAAACTGCTTCTATTGCCATGGGCCCGATGCGGAGCATCGGCAAGCGGATTTGCGACTCGACCTTCGCGATCAGGCCGTCAGTGCCGGAGCGTTCCAACCAGGAAACGCTGCCGAGAGCAAACTCATCGATCGCATCTTTTCGGCCGATCCGCAACTGGTCATGCCCCCTGGTGATTCGAACAAGAAACTTTCTGAAACACAAAAAAAGCTTTTGAAAGACTGGATCGATCAAGGTGGACAGTACCAAACCCATTGGTCCTATCAGCGCCCCAAAAGACCCGATTCGCTAGCCAAAGCGTCTCTTGATCCATCGAGTAGCATCGATGCACTTGTTGACGAGTTGATTACTAGCAAAGGATTAACTCGCTCCAAACGTGCCGACCCTCGCAGTTTGATTCGGCGGGTCTACTACGATTTGATCGGACTGCCTCCTAGCCCCGAACAAGTCGCAGCCTTCGAAGCCGACTCTTCTGTGAAAGCTTACCAAGAACTCGTCGAAAGCCTTCTAGCCAACCCACACTTCGGTGAACGGATGGCTGTCGATTGGCTCGATGTAGTCCGGTTTGCCGATACGATCGGTTACCATAGCGACAACCCTCGCAACATTTGGCCTTACCGAGACTACGTCATCGCATCGTTCAACTCGGGTAAACCCTTCGACCGCTTTACACTCGAACAAATCGCCGGCGACCTTCTGCCAGATAGCGACCAAGAAGCCCTCATAGGCTCAGCCTTCAATCGGCTGATCTTGAGTACCGAGGAAGGTGGTGCTCAGCCGAAGGATTACGAAGCCAGAATGCTCGCCGATCGAGTTCGTGCCATTGGCACCGTTTGGCTAGGTCAAACCACCGCTTGCGCACAATGCCACGATCACAAATACGATCCGATCACGTTGAAGGACTTCTATAGTCTAGGGGCTTTCTTTGCCGACATCCAAGAACCGATTGTCGGTGCCCGCGAAGAAGGTCTTGCGATCATGGAGCCAAGCGACAGCGAGCGACTCTCGCAACTCGATGCAGCGATCAACGAAGCGTCGCAACACCTCAAAGAACTTGAACTCAAGGAATCAGATACTTCTGATTCCCAAGCGGCCAAGGATCGTTTGGAGAAAGCCCGAAAGCAGCGGGAAGCCTTTACCAAGAGCCTTCCGAAATGCTTGGTCACCAAGGCGACGGTCAACAAACGCACCGTCAGGCTACTGCCACGAGGAAACTGGATGGACGAAAGCGGGCCTGTGATCAAACCCGCCCTGCCCGAGTACTTGGTGCCCTCGAATTCCGAAAAAGCCTCTGGCCAGCAATCCAATCCAGTAGAACTGACGCGATTGGATCTAGCCCGCTGGTTGGTCTCCCCGGAGAACCCACTTACGGCTCGCGTGACCATGAACCGACTTTGGAAGCATTTCTTTGCAATGGGACTGAGCAAAGTCCTCGACGACCTTGGCACCCAAGGTGAAATGCCGGTCAACCCAAAACTACTTGACTATCTTGCTTGTGAGTTCATCGATTCGGGTTGGGATTATAAGCACATGATCCGCTCGATCGTCCTGAGCCGCACCTATCAGCAATCCTGCGAGACAGACCCTGCTAACATCGCATTGGATCCACTGAATCGTTTGACAGCACGCCAAAGTCCTTTTCGTATGGATGCGGAGTTCATTCGAGACTACGCCTTGCAATACGCAGGACTCCTGTCAACAAAAATCGGTGGACCGAGTGCAAAACCCTATCAGCCTGAGGGCTACTGGGACTCGTTGAATTTCCCCACGCGAAGCTATACCCCGGACAAAGGCCCAAACCAATACAGACGAGGTCTTTATACGTGGTGGCAAAGAACCTTCCTGCATCCGAGCCTCCTGGCTTTTGATGCCCCATCGCGCGAGGAATGTTGCGCCGAACGCACTCGCTCGAATATCCCACAACAAGCCTTGGTCTTGCTCAACGATCCAACGTATGTCGAAGCCGCCAAAACTCTAGCATCACGTGCTCTTGAGAGCAAAAGCACCTCCGTCAACGAACGACTCGATTGGATGTTTGCGCAAGTCCTCCAGCGCAAGGCCAGTCCTACCGAACAAGAAGAACTACTCCGATTACTGGACAAACAACATGGCTATTACAAACAACATTCAGAGTCCGCAACGAAACTTACACAAAATGGAACATTTCAATCTAGCGAACCACTCGATCCGATCGAGCATTCGGCATGGATTCACTTAGCACGCGTTCTACTCAACCTCCATGAAACCATCACACGCAACTGATCGAACCCATTTCGATTTGCTCCTCAAGAAGCACTTTTGCCGTCGACGGATGCTTGGAAAGAGCACCCTCGGAGCGGCGGCTTTGACGACGCTCTTTGGTCAAGACCGATCTAGAGCGGAATCCAAAGGTGCGATTGAGAAGCTTCCTCTGCCTCAAAAAGTCAAGCGCGTCATCTGGCTTACCATGGCCGGTGGACCATCGCACCTGGAGCTATTTGATCCGAAACCCAAGTTGGCAGAGCTCCATGGCCAGCCGATGCCCGAAAGCTACACCGCAGGTCAGCAGCTAGCGCAACTCCAAGGCCAGAAACTCATGTGCCTTGGCCCCCTATTCCCGTTTCAAAAAACGGGAACTCAAGGAACTGAAATCAGCACCTTGCTACCCCATATAGGCTCGATCATCGATGACATCTGTTTGGTTCGATCGATGACCACCGATGCGATCAATCACGATCCGGCCCATATGTTTATGAATACCGGTTCGCAAATCGCAGGCCGACCGAGCATGGGGGCATGGGTCAATTACGGGCTCGGATCGATCGCAGAGAACCTACCCGGATTCGTCGTCTTGGTCTCGACCGGCAAAGGCCGCTCGCCTCAACCGATTGCTGCACGGCAATGGAGTAGCGGATTTTTGCCTGGTCGTTTTCAAGGTGTTCAGTTGCGAAGCCAAGGCGAGGCGGTCTTGTACTTGAACAATCCGCCGGGCGTAGAAGCATCCCAGCAAGCCTTGGATATCGCGGCCATCGAGAAGCTCAATCGCGAACATGCAATGCGAGTCCAAGATCCGGAGATCGAAACGCGTATCGCTCAGTACGAACTAGCCTTTGAAATGCAAACGAGCATCCCAAACTTGATGGATGCAAGCGACGAAACAGAGGAAACTCTCGATTTATACGGCTGCTTACCGGGAGACGGCAGCTTTGCAAGCAACTGCCTGCTTGCCCGACGACTCGCCCAACGCGGAGTCCGTTTTATCCAGTTGTATCACCGCGACTGGGATCACCACAGCCTGCTCAAAGAGGAACTACCTTTGAGGGCCAAGGAGGTCGACCAGCCCAGCGCTGCTCTCATCAAAGATCTTAAGCGACTCGGACTCCTTGAAGAAACGCTCGTTGTCTGGAGCGGCGAATTTGGTCGTACACCGATGTCGCAAGCCAACAAGGGAACCGTAGGTCGCGATCATCACAACAAGTCGATGTCGATGTGGATGGCAGGTGGCGGTATCCGTCCAGGAATGGTTTATGGTAGCACCGATGAACTCGGTTATGCAGCATGTGAGAAAATCTGCACCGTACATGACTTGCACGCGACCATGCTTGCACAACTCGGGATTCAACACGACGCTTTTACTTACAAATTCCAAGGTCTAGACTTTAAGCTCACAGGCGTTGAGGGAGCTAGAGTGATCGATGAAATCTTGAGCTGATCGGCTTAACCAACGATGACACGGATCAGTCCAAAGCTTGTGCGATGGTGGGAATGGTATTCGCAAGTCCTTTCGTTTTCGCGAGCCAACCAAGAATGGAATTGGATCCAACGTGTAGCAAGCGAAACGGGCTCTCAAAGTCCCGTCATCGCGGTGCAGGTTCGCTCAGCCCACCAGGCCGTTGCAGGATATTGTGTATTGGCTGCAGGAGCATTGGCCATCCACGGCTCAGTCACAGAGCGTCTGGTTTCGAACCTTAGCAACCAACTCGAAACTCCTTTCTATTCCCATGGTGGTAACCTAAAAGCGATCTGCCTGGAAAACTTAATTGTAGAATCCTTCAGAAAAGATGCCGAACTCTATCAAGCACTTGTGCAAATCCAGCCCGAACAAGCCGACTCGCTCAATGAATCGAATGCGTACTTTAATCAAGCGGGAATGTCCTATCTGACCAAACTGGTTCGCATGGAAATGGATTACCCTTTCAATCGATCCGTGCAGCGAAGCAGTTTCGACGATCGAGTTCAAATCGAGCCCTTCGAGAGCATCTCGTCCGAGACGTGGATCAATCTACTTGAACGAACCTATCAGCAGTCGCTCGATGTCCCTGAGCTTGCCGCGATACGCTCGACTCGCAAGGCTCTCGAAGGCTATGAAGCAAACCGGACGCCGGGAGTCAACGGATGGTTTGTGATACGATGCGATGGGGAGCCAGCCGGATGCCTGATTCTAGCCCGGCACAACTACCCCATCGGGGAGATCAGCTATCTGGGGCTTGCCCCAGAATTTCGGGGCAAAGGTTACAGCTTTGGAATCATGCGATTTGCGGTCGAATGGATGTCGGCCCAGAAATGTTCCAAGGTGGCCCTAGCGGTCGATTGTCGTAACGAACTGGCCATGAGCGTATATCAAAAATGGGGATTTCAGGCTACGATTTCCTTCCACGCGTGGGTGGCTTCCACGAAAACCTTGCAGCCATCGAACCTAGATTCTTCAACTTAATTTTTTGAACCTCCAGGGATTTTTTGGGGACTGTCAGGCTGCTTGGTGTTCGTACTCGTGCTCAGTGAAACGGTGCTCGTGCTCGAAGGGATTCAACTCTATTGCACTGTGCCGTTCCTATCGTAGGATTACGAGTACGATTACGAGTACGAATAGTTTTAGCCACTATATTTTCTGAATTGCCACTTTTATTGATAAGGACACCCTCATGCGGATGCGTCTGACTTCGATGTTTCTTATGGGTTTGCTTACCGGCTCTTTGCCAGTCTCGATCGTTTCGTTAGGCTTGGTTTCAAGCGGCGTTGTCGGCTATCAATCTGCCATGGCCGCTCCGCCGACGCTCGTGACCACGGTCGAAGGGGTCAGCGAGTTTCGATTCGACAATGGGGCTCGCCTGCTGCTGTTCCCCGATGCTTCGCGTCCGACGATCAGTGTCAACATGACCGTCTTGGTAGGTTCGCGGCATGAAGGCTACGGAGAGGCCGGCATGGCCCACCTCCTGGAACACCTTGTCTTCAAGGGAACTCCAACATTCCCTGATGTACCCAAAGCGCTGAGAGACCATGGCGCTAACTTCAACGGCACGACCAACGTCGACCGAACCAACTACTTCGAGACCCTCCCTGCAACCGAAGAGAATCTCGATTTTGCAATCCATCTTGAGTGCGATCGACTCGTCAACAGTTTCATCAAGCGAGAAGACTTGATGTCCGAGTTTACCGTCGTTCGCAACGAATTTGAAAATGGCGAGAACAGTCCTCAGCGAGTGCTTGCCCAGCGTGTCCAAGCCGTTGCTTATGAATGGCACAACTATGGCAAGTCGACGATCGGAAACCGCTCAGACATCGAGCGAGTACCGATCGAGAATTTGCAAGACTTTTATCGTCGGTTCTATCAACCCGACAATGTCGTGCTGATCGTCACTGGCAAGTTCGAGGTTGCTAAAGCTCTTGAATTGGCGACCAAATATTTGGGCTCGATTCCTAAACCCGATCGAAAGCTCAATGCAACGTACACTGAAGAGCCTGCCCAAGACGGCGAACGCACGGTGATCTTGCGTCGCGTTGGCAAGATCGGTTCGATCATGGCCGCTTATCACATGCCAGCAGCTTCGCACCCCGATTGGGCCCCCCTATCGATCTTGGCCAGCATCCTTTCGGAGGATAAGATCGGGAGGCTCGATAAGAATCTCGTCGAATCGGGAATCGCAACCAGCGCCAGCTCTTTTGCCGACAGTTCCCATGACCCCGGCTTGTTCATGTTCTCGGCCCAACCGGCCGAAGGCAAACTCGAAGAGACCGAGAAGATTTTGCTGGATATCGTCGAAAAGATGGACTCGACGACCTTCACCGCCGAGGAAGTCGATCGTGCTAAGGTTCGCGCCAAGAGAGGTTACGAGAACGCCATCAATAATGCAGCATCGATGATGCAAACCCTCAGCTCCTCTTCGGCTCTTGGCGATTGGCGTTTGTGGTTCCTGCAGCGCGATCGCATCGCTGCGGTAACTCCCGAGGAAGTCAACCGCGTCGCCAATACCTACTTCAAAACCCACAATCGAACGATCGGTCGATTCATCCCTGTGGATCAACCGCAACGCTTGAGCGTTCCAGCCGTCGAATCGATCGCCGAGATGGTCAAGGACTACAAAGGTGGAGCAGCCATCGCCTCGGGCGAAGAGTTCGATCCGACCCCCGAGAACATCGACAAGCGAACGCAAGTCGTCGATGTCGACGGGATCAAAGTTGCGATGCTTCAAAAGAAGAATCGAGGCGATACGGTCAATATGACCCTGACACTTCGCTATGGGAACGAGGATTCGCTTTCGAATCTCTCCGCAGCAGCGAGCATGCTACCTACGATGCTCATGGCAGGCACCAAGAACTACGATCGCCAAGCGCTTCGTCAAAAACTCGATGACCTCGGGGTCCGATTAGGTGCAGGCGGCGGAATGGGTGGCGGACGCCGTGGCGGTGGTCGAGGTGGACGAGGCGGTGGCGGTGGCAGTGCCGGTTCGCTCTCTTTCAGCTTAGAAGCCAAAAAGGAATCAATCGCCGACGGAATCAAAATGATGGCCGAGGTGCTTCGCAATCCCGCGTTCAGCCAAGAAGAGTTCGAGCAACTTCGGTCACAGTCGATCGCCATGATGTCACAGATGACCACCGATCCGGCGATGCTCGCCAATACAGAGCTTTCGAGAGCTCTGAGCGACTACGAAAAAGGGGATGTCCGCTATGCTAGAACCGTCGATGAAACCATCGAAGAGATGAAGTCCCTTTCGCTCGATCGAATCGTTTCTGTCTATAAAGATCAGCTCTCAGCAAAGGTCGGAGAAGTGGCCATCGTTGGGGATTTCGAACCCGAAGTCGCCTTGAAGGAAATCAAGGAAGCTTTGAAGGATTGGGAAACTTCGACGAAGTTCGAGCGAGTCGAACGGCAGGCCAAGAAGGGGCTTGAGGGTAGCAAGGGAGACATCCTCACGCCCGACAAGGCAAACGCGGTTTTCTTGACCGGATTATCCTTCTCTATGAACGAAGATTCGCAGGACGATATCCCCTTGGAGATCGGCAACTTCATTCTCGGAGGCGGTACATTATCGAGTCGACTCGGGGATCGAATCCGTCAAAAAGAAGGCCTTTCTTACGGTGTTACCTCTGCGATTTCAATTCCTTCGCGCGGTGACGATGCTCGCTTTACGATCAATGCCATCACCAATCCAGAGAACATCGATGCGGTGGAAAAGGCAGCGATGGAGGAACTCAATCGCTTCATCGAATTGGGCCCCACCGATGCGGAAATCGCAGATGCCAAGAAGGCCTATTTGGAGGCTCGTAAGATTGGACGTGCCTCCGACGGTGCCATCGCAGGTCAGTTGGCATCGAACCTCGATCTTGGACGCTCGATGGCCTACGTTGCTCAGGAAGAAAAACAGATCGAGAATCTAACGGCAGCCGATGTGCAAAAAGCCTTCAAGAAGTACATCGACCCGAAGAAGCTTGTGATCATTCGAGCCGGTGACTTCAAGAAGTAACTAGGATTGCTCGATGCATTATTTACTTATCTATGAGGTTGTCGACCAGTACGTCGAGCGTCGGCAACCTTACAGACAAGAACACTTACAGCTAGCCCAAGAGTTTGCCGACCGAGGTGAATTGGAGCTCGGTGGAGCATTGGCCGATCCAGTCGATCGAGCCATCTTGCTCTTTAAGGTCGAGGATCCCAAGCGGATCGATGAGTTCGTCAGCCGCGATCCTTACGTTCGCCACGGGCTGGTGCGTTCTTGGCAAGTGCGCAAGTGGATGACAGTCATCGGAAAAACAGCCCAAGTGAAAGTCTGAACTTCCACAGACCGGTAAGGGAGGCAGCGTCAGTACACGACCGATGGCTTCGCATGACGATCACTCAAGCGCTCCCTCGTTGACACGTCGGGTTACTGGGCCTGTGGCCCGGTGGCTAGTAACCCGAACCGTAAGGGAGGCAGCGTCAGTACACGGCCGATGGCCTTTCATGAGGATCACTCAAGCGCCCCGTCGTTGGCACGTCGGGTTACTGGGCCTACGGCCCGGTGGCTAGTAACCCGAACCGTAAGGGTGGCAGCGATAGTACACGGCCGATGGCTACGCATGAGGATCACTTAAGCGCTCCCTCGTTGACACGTCGGGTTACTGGGCCTACGCCTAACGTTTCATCCTTGCTCCGAGTGGAACCAGCTCATTGAATCGATCGATCGGCTCTTTGGCCACCCAAGCGATGGCTCGAAGCAGGACGATTCGGAAGATTGGATCGTCAAATGTCCAACTGTAATGACCCGGGATACTCACAAAAACCCGCCCACCATTGGGCTCATACGTCCAGATCTGCGGCGTCGGCTGACCGTCCTCTTGACTGGTCGCCAGCAATCCAATCCGACTGACATCCCCCGTCAGCTTCCAATAACTCTCATCGAGCAAATCCAACGTTGGCACATTGCGCATGATCGGATGGTTCCGGTTGGTGATCTGAAGCTCCAACGGGCCATGGCGAAACTGGATCTTACCTCCCCATGAAGCCAGTCCTATCCGTTTGGAAAAATCCTCGACGCGGTCTGAGCCATTGACGGCCCAATGCAGATAGATCGCACCACCCCCACGAGCAAAAAATGCGTCCATGGCTGCAGCTCTTGCTTGATCCCAACTCCCTTTCTGAAAGAAGATCAGGACGTCCGCATCGGCAATCTGTTCTTGGGTAGGAAACTCCCAACCGACCTGGACATCCAACTCAGGGGCTGCCGTGAGCAATTGCCCCCATTGCATAAGCCACGCTGGATAGTCGTGCTCGGCAGGACCATGATCCTTCGGACCAGCAATCAAAACCACTTTCAGCCGACGTAGATCACCAGCCAGCGGCTTGCTCCCCTCGAGCACCTGGGCAACTTCTGCTGCAGTCCTCAAGCTCGGAGCTGCAATCGGCCCCGACAGTGGCATCGACGGTGGCAGCTTCATCAAATAAGTCATCAGATCGCGAACCTGCGTCTGGTCTAACTTATCGATCAAGCCCGTAGGCATGACGGACAACTTCGACGCAACCATCTGCTCGATATCGCTTCGCACGATCTCCTGCATACGACCTTGTGCATCCCCCAAAATCAACTTACCCCCCTGCTCTCTCAATACGCCTGTGAGCACCGTTCCATCCGAGAGCCGTACCTGATGGCCTATAAACTCCGGATTGATCGCATGACTCGGTTGCAAGATATCCCGAAGATTCGATGCATAATCGCGCGATGGCATGTTGGAGAGATCCGGCCCAAGCTTCGGTTCGATTCCCGACCCGGGCTCGGTATGGCACTTGGAACATCCCACCGACTCGCTCAAAAACAACCGACGACCATTTCCCCAGTTGCCACCATCGAGCTCAGGGACTTTGGCAAGCTCCATCGCATCGTCTGTCGTCTTTGGTTGCTCAGTAACCCAGGGCATCCAAAATCGATTCACAGGCAAGGCGCACTGGTGAGCAAGCTCTTGCGTCGAAACAGAAATCACCAAGTCTATCTCACCGCGCTGTTTCTCGAGAATCAAGCTCAAGGGAGTCACAGGACCGGTTCCTTCCACACTAGCAAACTCTAACGTATAGCCCTCTTTGGACGACTCCTGTTTGCCAACAACACTCAGCTTGAATTCTCGGTTTACCTGGAGTGCGTTTGCCGAAAGTTGCACCGTCACGATTTCCTCTGGCCACTGGTAATCGATCTTCGCCCCAGGCTGGATCTTGGGTCTGTAGATCCCTCGCAAATCCAGTTGAGTACTGAGCGATAGCTTTCCTGGTTCATGCATCAACTCCCACAACCGGTCGTGCTGGGCACTCCCAAGGGTCAATGACTTGGCCACCTGTAAATCGATATGAGGTAACCAGCCAGTCCAACTGGGCCCTTGCGAACCTTGGGAAGTCCACTGAGCCAAGACTCCGTAAGGTGCAGCATCGATTTCGGTTTCCTGGACTTGCAGAATCCGACTGGTTTGACTTCCCATCGATGCATCGATTGCGCTCGGATCGGCAGTCGAGGGAAGTGTCACAGCTACATGTTGTAGCGCGGGTACTTGAGGAAAACCTACCGTCAATGTCCTTAAGTCTGGACTCAGTCCAATGCTCGTGACCGGCAGTAACTTGCGTGGCGCAAGCATTTGAGATTGAACCACCGCGTAGGGTGGAATTAGATTTTCGTAGCGATCCCCAGCCCTGACAAATGTCCCAGTTTCGATGCGAATCCTTTTTGCCAAATCCGTCCAGCGAGTCGAATCAAGCGGTTGATCAAATGCAATAGTCAATTCGCTAGGAGAGCTCCGCCATGCCTGAACTGGACGTGGCGTGCTGGCAACCAGGGCTCTGACTTTGTAAAGACTACCGATACCTACTGGGCCTGTACCCCAATCGGGCGGGCCGCTGTGGCAAGCCACGACCAACTCCCCTGTAGGAGAGACGCAGGTATCGACTGTGAGTTTTTGCAAACAAGCGATCAGTTGGGATTGAGCGACATAGCCCGCATTCGATTTAACGAGTTGGGTTCTCCATATTTTCCCCCGTGACTCGCCTGCAACCAGGGCATTGCCTCCCCAGGCCTTGGGGCCGAAACGCAATTTGAGATCTGCAGAATCGGTATCTCCAATTGGATTAAAGAACAGACCGCAAGTCGATTGATGCTGCGGACCGTAATCAAATAGCGACGGTTGATCGATCACGCTCGGATTGAACTTAGGATGCCTCGGCGGAAACCCGTAATGCTTGCCAACTTGAATATGCAAGAGCTCGTCAAAGGGATTGCCATTGGCAAGCCACGTTGCACCTTCTTGATCGGTACAAAACAACTCGCCCTCTGGACCAAAGGCAATACCGATAGGAAATCGAACACCCGTACAGACCGTCTCCCTTTTCGAGAAATCCGAGGAGACCTTCTGAATCGTTCCGCGATCACTCTCGATATCAAACTTACTGGACCCCTTATCGTCCACAAGATAAGCGTTGGCATAGTTGGCAGCTCCAAGCCCAAAGTAGAGGGATCCATCGGGCGCCATGGCCAATCCGACTGCGTCGACATTCTGAGTGATCTCTTCCCAACCGTTGGCTACGACGATCTCTTCGTCGCAAAGGTCATCGTTGTCTTTATCCAACAGCAAGGAAACCTTACCCTTGCTCGAAACAAAGACACCGAATCCGCGAGGATCTTCGGGTTTCGTAAGCACCATTCCTATCGGCCCACGAAGAGAACCTTGGTTCTTATAAAAGATCTTGGCTTGATCCTCCAAACCATCTGCGTTTGTATCCCTTAGCAGATGAACATCGCCGTTGTAACCGAGGGTAACCAGCACACCATCGTGCCGATACAAAACGTTGTTGACATTGGTCATTTCCAGCGGGATACGATGCACATCGAATCCGCTTTGGAGCATCTGAACCTCGGGGGGATTGCCGATTTTGACAAGTGCATCGGAATCGGTACTGCTTTTGATTTGATCGGGCAAAACCTCTGCAAGCATGCGGTGTTTGGCCTCCAATCGCTTATGCAACTCCTGCGATTGTTCGCCTGATAGAACACCTTCGAAAACGATCAATTCGGCGATGTCACAAGCTGCATGACCTCGGACCTGCTGATCCCCAGGTCCGTTGGTATAGAAACGGGCACCGAGTGTCCACTGGTCCAGCGCGATGGGTTCGGCGGTCCAGGGACGTTGGCCCGTCTGCTTGCCATTTACATATAAAGCGATCTGTTTTTGTTCTTTATCCAAACGGACTTCGAGGATCTGCAAGGTTCCGAATCGCACCGCGTTAGGATTAAGATTCTGCATGCCTGAAAAGCCACGGCCCTCGATGTTGATCGTCTCCCATCGCAAACTCGGACCAGGCCCCATGTCGATATTGAACCCCGAGACATAGTCGCGCTGAGCCGGTGCGTTGGTGGCCAGAAAACCGCGAAAGTCGCCTGGGTTTTGATGGGGAGCAAGCACCATCCAAAGACTCGCCGAACCCAAGCTAGCCCCAGGCGAAAGCAGACGAAGCGCATCGTCGATTCCGTCGAATCGAACCGTTGACCAACCCTTGCCAACAACGAGTCTAGGTGCTTGCTCAGGCCCATCGGAAACAAACCGCAGCAAAGGGCTCTGAGCATCTGGCCAAAAGACAACCGGCTGCTGGCCCGGCTGGCTTTGCCCAAGCACCCTTGCTAAATGCTCAGCGTCCAGATGCAACAAGGGCTTTCTGGGCAAATCAACGGATTGCGATTGCGGCTGGGCGTTGGCAGATGGCAAATGAATCTGCACAAGAAAGACACAAATCGCAATCGCACAACGCGAATAAAAGCCGATGCTCATGACATCACCAAAGAGGCACACCCCAAAGGGCACTGGACAAAGTATAATGCGACGGACACTAGCGGTGATTGTACGTCGCATCCTAGTGAAACGTAAGCATTCACACACACGAACCAGAATCACAGGTCCAGAGCATGAAAACGTTTTTCGGATGGCTCCTTGCTTGCTTTGTAGGAGGATTGATGATCGGTGCCCAAGCCCTTGCCCAAGATCCACTCTATGAGCTACGCGTCTACACACCCGAAGAGGGCCGGCAAGCCGATTTGCTCAAGCTCATGGAAAACACGGGGATCAAATTCCTCAGCAAACACAAAATCGAGCTCGTCGCTGCCTGGGTCGCCAACGACCCTGCCGATCCTCGAGTGGTGACCCTTGTGCGCCATCCTGATCGAAAAACCTGCGATGCTGCTTGGACCGCATTCGGTGCCGATGCGGATTGGCAAGCTGCCTACGAAGCATCCGCGGTCAATGGAAAAAAACCGACCAAGTCCGTGACCCGAATCTTCCTAAACAGCAATGATTACTCTCCGAAACTTGCGGTCGAAAATATCGGCAATCGAGTCTTCGAACTCCGCACCTACATCAGCACTCCAAATAATCTTGCAGCATTGAACAACCGTTTTCGCAATCACACGATGACGCTCTTTAAGAAACATGGGATGAACAACGTCGTCTACTGGTCGATTGCAAACGGTGAGTCGATCAAGGCTCGTGAGCTACTCGATGCGGTCTCTCCGCTCGGGCAGTCCAAGGCTGAGATAACCGAGGATCTACCCGCTGCAGGAAACTCTTTGGTCTACTTCTTAACCCATGCATCGCCTGAAGCTCAGAAAGCTTCCTTTGGCTCATTCCGTGACGATCCAACTTGGAATCAAGTCCGTACCGATTCGGAAAAAGCAGCCGGTGGTTCGCTGACCGTTGGCAGTGGCGTCAAAAGTTGGTTCCTTAAACCTACGAGCTTCTCACCGCTTAAGTAGTTCAAACAACCGATCATGAGAATCCTTCGGTCCTTCTGGACGCTTGCCTTTGCAATCTCGATCGTCTTTGCCATAGGTAGCACTTTTGGCGGAGAGCCGATCAAGATTGCGATTTTTGATGTCGACGCAACACCACCGATCGGTTCAGCGATGGCTTATCAGCCCGTGCGTAGGATCGATGAGATGACTTTGCGTTGCCGTGGCATCGTCATCTTGGGTGCCCAGGAGCCAATCGTCTTGTGCGCCGTCGATTGGATCGGAATTGCTAACGAAGGACATGATGCATTTCGCGAGGCCTTGGCCAAAGCCGCAGGCACTAATCCGCAACGTGTTGCTGTTCATACACTTCATCAGCACGATGCGCCCGGTTGCGATTTTACTGCCGAAAAAATTATCGCTGAGTTGCAGCTCCAAGGCTACTCGCGGTTCGACGGCGATTTCCATCGGAAGGTGATCCAAAAAACCGCCGAGGCTATCCAAGCAGCGATCCCTAACGCAGTGACTCTTACCCACTACGGTGTCGGTGAAGCGGTCGTCCAAGAGGTTGCAAGCCAACGTCGAATCGCTGGCCCCGATGGCAAAATCCGTGCGACTCGTACCAGCTCGACCAAAGATCCGGCTGTTCGAGCCGAGCCCGAAGGTGTCATCGATCCAGTCGTCTCATTGTTGAGCTTCTGGAAAGAGGATCAACCCATCGCGGTGCTGAGCTACTACGCTTGCCATCCACAGAGCTACTACCTACGAGGAATTCCTAGCCCGGATTTCCCAGGAATCGCTCGATTCATTCGAGGCCAGGATCTCAACAACACTCTGCATGTGCACTTCAACGGTGCCGGCGGCAACGTCACTGCAGGAAAATACAACGATGGCTCTCAGACCAACCGAATGATCCTTGCAACCCGACTCGCAGACGCGATGCGGCAAGCCCACGCCAACACCCAAAAAGCTCCTCTTTCCTCCGATGATATCACTTGGCAACAGATCCCTGTGAGCCTGCCGATCGCTCGGCATCTGGTCGAAGAGAACCTCATCACCAAACTCAAAGAGACACCCCCCAAAGGTTATGTATCAATGGCCGACCAACTGGCTTATCTCAGAAGAGTTCAAGCCGGACATAAGATCGAAATTTCCTGCCTTGGTGTCGGTAAAGCCCGATGCCTACACATGCCAGGTGAGTTGTTCGTCGAATACCAGTTGGCAGCTAAAAAAATGCGTCCAGACCTCAAGGTCATGATGGCAGCTTACGGCGACTATGGGCCTGGTTACATCGGAACACAGATCGCTTATAGCGAAGGGGGTTACGAAACCCAACAATCATCAAGCTGCGTCGATCCATCGGTCGAGCCGGTGTTGATCGATGCGATGAATCAACTCCTAGAAGTCAAATAAATACAGGCTACTCAATGAAATGGTACTCGTACTCGAAGGGAAGTATTGGAATTGAGTCGACATTCGAAGGCCAACACCCTGTCGTCCCGCTCCCTTAAAAGGCGATCGAATTGAATCGATTCAGGCGTTTTCGAGTACGAGTACGAGTACGAGTACCGCGAGGCTGAGTACGAGAAAGCCGAGCTTCTACCCACTAAAATACCTGAAGGACCACTAAAAATCCTGAATTACTCTATGTTTCAACGAGAGGTTTCTAAGGAATGATTCGGGGTAAGTTACCTTCATTAAAGGCTCGGTAGCTTCGTACTCAGCAGCGATGCTGCTTGCTTGGCGCTGCGGATGCACTGCGGTATGCCAACGCCATCATAAGCATTTCCAGCCAATGCCAACCCGGGATACCTCGCCATCAGCTCTCTTATGCTTGCGACTCTCTGCACATGACCGACATGGTACTGTGGCATCGCCCGATTCCATCGGACAAGCCGCTGATAACTAGGCTTTGTCTTGACCCCAAACAATGCCTTCACCTCGGCAAACGCCAGCTCCAACAAGTGCTCGTCAGAATGCTCGAGCAACTCCGGGCGTACCGCGCCACCCATGAAGGCTCGCATGATAACCGTATCGTCTGGACAACGTCCGGCATACTTCTCGCTCGACAAACTGACAGCCAAACAATTTCGCTTCTCGATCGTCGGAGCGATCGAACCAAAACAAAGCGCCTCTGGACGAATCTCATCCCGCTTGAGAGCAAGCACAGCGATGGCAGACGAAGCGTACGGGATCGATTCAAGTCCACTTGCCAACGATGCGTCGATATCCTTAAGCAACGCACCGGCTGCATAGCCAGGAAGAGCCAAACAAACCCTGTCGAATCTCTCGATCCGCGAGGATTTATCTACTCGGCTGACCACTTTCAAATTCCAACCAGACTCCTGGCTGCGTTCTAACGTTTCCACACGATGGCTCAAATGGAGGCTTTTTTCAAGTGGCTCTGCGAGCTTGTCCAACCACCATTTCATCCCTAACTTCGGTGCAGTGAATTGATCATACCTAGCGCCCGAGGCCTCTCGGGCCGATCGGGTCTCGGCGGTTTGTTGACGACGCTTGGCAAATGCCGCACGAATCAAACTCCCATGCTCGCGTTCCATGCGTAGGAACTGTGGCATCGCCGCTTGCATGCTGAGCTTATCGGCTTGAGCTGTAAATATTCCACCGACAATCGGTTCGACCAACCGCTCGAAACATTCACGCCCTAGACGCCGAATCGCAAACGACTCGACGCTCTCGTCTTGACCATCTGGCCTTGGCGGAACAAACGCTTCTTTTAACACCCGAAACTTGCCGGCCAGACTCAAGATCGGCGTGGCCAAGATCGACCCCATCCGAGTCGGTTGCATGAGCGAAAAACCGTTGGGGATAGGATACAACCGGCCACGACAAACCACCTGAGCGATCCGATAGTCCTTCTTGGGTGTGATAAACTCCGACTCCAAGCCCATCTGGCGCACTAGATCCCAGGCATCGGGCATGAGAGTTGCAAAGTTGTCGGCTCCGCATTCGATCAACAAAGGATCGGCAAAAGAGTCGCTGCCGATCCCAACGGCGATCGTGTCGATCACCCCACCGATGCGATCCTGAGCTTCGAAGACCTCGACGCGGTGTCCGCTACGAGACAAATACCAAGCAGTCGCTAGTCCGCTGATGCCCGCTCCGACCACTGCGATTCGATTCATGCGATCTGCGTCCAGTTCTCTGCACTTCGGAGTGTCGCTGGTGGGAGTCGAACCCACACGACCCTATCAGAGGTCCTTGGATTTTAAGTCCAATGCGTCTGCCATTTCGCCACAGCGACATGCAACAATCCGATGGTATGGTCTTAAGTTTACCCAATAATGCTCAGGCAGGGAAACGCAAAACAGCACCCGTTGGAAACCTCTTTGCCAATGGTTCCAAACCCCTCGGAGCCCCAGCTTCGAGCTTGGTTTTCTTTGGTTTTTATCTACAATGGATCAGTCCTCTCGGGTTCAAATTGCAAGCTTTGATCCTAAAAAACCCAAGGCTCACCCAGGCTTCCTTGGCCGAAATCCCAGAGACTAGCCGATACTCTTGCTAAGCAGTTGGCTACCCTCCCCTACCCCAAAAAACTACCTCCATGCGTTTTGTATGTTCACTGATCTTGCTTGCCAACTGCCTAAGCCAGTGGGCCATCGCTCAAGATCCCAAACTCGATTTTTTCGAGTCTAAAATCAGACCAGTGCTCGTCGAGCGCTGTTACGAGTGCCATAGTTCGCAGACCAAGCCCAATGAACTCGGCGGTAAATTGCGATTAGACTCCGCTCCATCGATCGCAAGAGGCGGAAGCTTGGGACCCGCTCTCTTGGCTGGAAATCCCAACGAGAGCCTCCTGATCAAAGCCATCGAGTACAACGACTCGGGCTTTCAAATGCCCCCCGACTCAAAGCTCACCAATGAGCAGATCGCCGACTTCAAACAATGGATCGCCGAGGGTGCGACGGATCCCCGCAAGGAGGAGATGCCCACCAACAACGAACCGACCATGAGCATCGCACAGAAAGCCGCTTTGCACTGGGCTTATCACCCACTTGAAGCTCCCGCACAAGTGCCACCGGTTGGAGATCTGGGCATCGACTCCGATAGCATCGACCGCTCGATCGCCCAAAAGCTTGCGGAAAAAGGTCTAAGCTTCTCTCCGCTTGCCGATCGCCGAACACTTGCGAAACGACTCTACTACGATCTGCTCGGAATGCCTCCGACGCACTCGCAGCTCGAACAGGTTGTCCAAAATCCGTCCGAAGACTGGTATGTGCAACTGGTCGATTCGCTTTTGCAGTCGCCTCACTTCGGTGAACGGATGGCTCGTCGCTGGATGGATGTCGCTCGCTACGCAGATAACAAAGGTTACGTCTTTCAAGAGAACCGAGAGTACGAACACGCTTTCAAATACCGCGATTGGTTGATTCGATCCTTCAATTCCGATGTTCCCTACAACGAGTTCTTGCGATTTCAGTTGATTGCCGATCGAACAGACCCTGAGAACAAGGCCGGCAATCTTGACGCAATGGGCATGCTGACACTCGGCAGACGATTCCTGAACAATCCTCACGACATTGCCGACGATCGAATCGATCTGATCACGCGCGGACTCATGGGCGTGACGGCCTCATGCGCTCGATGCCACGATCACAAGTTCGATCCTGTGAGCATGGCCGATTATTACTCTCTTCACGGTGCAATGCTCGATAGCACCGAACCACTGGGTGAACCTTCACCGATGCGACTGGTGGACAAACCCGAACAAGGAGCGACCAAGATTTTCATTCGGGGGAATCCAGGCAACCATGGTCCAGAAGTCCCCCGAAAATTCTTTGGGTTTCTCGCAAGCCATGTGGAAGCTGAAATGAAGACAGGTAGTGGAAGGCTCGAGATGGCCGAAGCGATCGTCGATCCGAAAAACCCTCTCACGGCCCGCGTGTATGTGAATCGACTCTGGGGTTGGATCTTCGGTTTGCCATTGGTCGATACCCCCAGCGATTTCGGGATCCGATGCGAACCTCCGTTGCAACAGTTTGTTCTGGATTCTTTGGCTTGGGATTTCATCCAAGAAGGCTGGTCGACCAAGAAAATCCTCCGCCGAATGGTACTAAGCCGCACTTATAGACAACAAAGCCTCCATCGCGAAGAGGCATTTGCGATCGATCCAGAAAACCGACTTTGGTGGCGCGCTCAACGCAAGCGCATGGATTTTGAATCCCTTCGCGATGCGTTGCTACTGGCCACCGGACAACTCGATCCGGCTATCGGTGGACCGAGCGTTAAAATAACTGAAACTCCGTTCCCTAAGCGACGAACGGTGTATGCCTACATCGACAGGCAAAACCTACCTCAACTGTTCCGGACTTTCGATTTGGCAAGCCCCGATGCCCACGCCCCGATGCGACCTCAAACAACCGTGCCTCAGCAAGGTTTGGTGCTCATGAACAGCGATATGGTACTGTCGATGCTCGGCAGCCTTGGGCAAGAGTCCGCATCCCTGGGAACCGATGCAGGCATCGACGCACTGTTCCGACGGGTACTGGCTAGAGCTCCCAGCCCTCAAGAAAAGCAATGGTTTCTGGAGATCCTCCAAGCATCGGGGGATTCCGCACCGGATCTGCCTGAAAATCGCTGGTCCTACGGCACCGCTAGCCTAAACCCCGAAACCGGCTCGATCGAAAACTTCCAAACACTTCCTCGATTCCATCAGAATCGCTGGCAAGGCACCAACGACGAACTTCCTGATCCCAAGCTCGATTGGGCTTTTCTAAGCGCCCAAGGAGGCCATCCTGGGGGACGGATCGATCAATCGGTTGTTCGCCGCTGGACCGCAATGGAGCCAGCCGATCTGCGGATCCGAGGACTCCTAAGGCATCCTGCCGAGCAAGGCAATGGAGTGCGTGGAACCATCGTCCTGCGAGGCAAAGAAAAACTTGGGCAATGGACAGTCCTGCACACGAGCTCTCCGACTCACATCGATGACATCCATGTAGAGCCAGGCGATACGATCGACTTTGTCACCGACAGCAACAGCGATGCGAACTCCGACTCCTTTGAATGGAAAGTCCGAATCATTCCGCCCGACGAATCTCGCTCGAAAGCCAATAGCGAACGGGATTTTCGCGGTGAACTGGCCCGACCGCTCGGGGTCTGGGAGCAAGCAGCCCAAGCTCTGCTGCTGACCAATGAGTTTTGTTTTATCGATTAATCACCCAAAGTGCCCCTGCAAAGATCAACTTCCATGAACGATGACAAGACACCGGCTGGATTTGCACCTTGGTCGCGTCGCGAGATGCTCCATCGAAGCGGCCTTGGGCTAGGGGCAATTGCCCTCAATGGCCTGATGCAGCAATTAGCTGCCAGCGAAAATTCGCCTAACCCGCTTCTGCCTAGATCACCCCATTTTCCCGCCAAGGCAAAGCATCTGATCCATATCTTCGCCAACGGTGGCCCTTCTCATATCGATACTTGGGATCCAAAACCCGAGATTGCAAAATACGAAGGAAAAGAGCTCCCAGGAGAGACCCCGCGAACCGAACGCAAAACTGGGAATCTCTACCCGTCTATCTTCCAATTCAAGCAGCATGGTCAATCAGGGCTTTGGGCCAGCGAACTCTTTGAGAAGACAGCAAGTGCCCATGCCGACAAACTGTGCGTCGTGCGTTCTATGCATGCCGATGTCCCGAACCACGAACCCTCGCTGTTGCTCATGAACTGTGGCGAACCGCGACTGGTGCGGCCAAGTCTCGGTTCTTGGCTGACCTATGGACTCGGTACCGACAACCAAAACCTACCAGCCTTTATCGCGATGTGCCCAGGAGGTTATCCCATCCAAGAGTCCCAAAACTGGCAAGCAGGCTTTTTGCCGGGGATTTACCAAGGCACCTACATCGACACCAAGCACGAGAGTGTCGAGAAGCTCGTCGAAAATGTGGTCAACCGCAAATTATCTCGCACCGCACAGCGCCGTGAACTGGACATCATTCAACGGATGAACGCCGAGCACATTCAATCCAGGACCAACGATCCGATGCTCGAAGCCCGTATTCAGTCGATGGAACTGGCTTATCGTATGCAAGAAGAAGCGATGGATGTATTCGACGTATCCAAAGAGCCCCAACATATCCTCGATATGTACGGACCGGGCGTTCAAGGCCGTCAAATGCTTATCGCAAGAAAGCTCATTCAACGCGGGGTGCGGGTCGTGCAACTGTGGCATGGCCAAGGTCAACCTTGGGATAACCACGACAAGATCTTTGAAGGGCACAAAAAGCTCGCGGGGGAATCCGACCAAGCGATCGCGGCGCTGCTAACGGACCTAGAACAACACGGTTTGCTCGAAGAGACCTTGGTGCTCTGGGGTGGTGAGTTCGGACGAACTCCTACCGTCGAGCTTCCTCAAAAAGGGGCCAATGAGGGAACCATTAGCGGTAGAGATCACAACCATTATGGTTTTACCTGTTGGCTCGCCGGCGGTGGAGTCAAAGGTGGTCAAGCTTATGGATCAACCGACGATTTCGGATTCAAATCGGTCGAGAACCGCGTGCATGTGCACGACTTGCACGCAACGATGCTGCATCTAATGGGCTTCGACCACACCAAGCTGACTTACCGCTATGCGGGTCGCGACTTTAGACTCACCGATGTCCACGGACGAGTCATCCCAGAATGGATTGGATAACCATCGACCAATCGGTGATCGGCTTATGAAGAGGATCGGTTGCGAATCGTGTTCTGCAAGAATTCGGCACGATGCTTAAGTTCCTCAATTGACAGGCCTTGAAGCTCAGCCTCCGAGCTTATTGGTAATCGCAGCAGCCCTTCCAATGTTTGAATCAACTCGATTCTGACACGAGCCTCACCTCTAGCCTCGCCTCTAGCCTCGCCTTCCTCGAAGGCTGTTTGAATTCTCGTGTTTTCGTCGAGTTCCCATTTTAGTCGTGCATCGTAGTGCCTGCGTTGGTCCGGCGTTCGTGAAATCATCTCAAGTACTCCTACGGCTCGCTCAAAGACTCGATCTGGTAATCGATCCAACAACTCATCGACGCTCGAACCTTTCGCGCGTCGAAAAAAGTACATCCACTGATCGCATGGATCTGCAATCTCTGCATTATCGTCAAACGGAATGTACTTGGGCAACTCCAGCAAGTGTATTTCTAAACAATTTGTCAGTTCCAATCCATTCCTAGTGCGCAGTCGGAATTCGTTGTGATACTCGGCTAATTGGGAAAAATGAATACTGTTCAATATGCAAATACCAATCGAAGGGCGAAGCTGCCGATAGCTATCTCCCTCCCCAATCTGATCGACCAACTGAGTCGCCGAGTAATAAGCTAGGCGTTGCGGTAGGCAACTAGGCTTGGTTCTCTGCACTTCCACGTTGAGCCTACGATTCGCGTTATCGATGGCCAAAATGTCCAAAATCGAGAGTTTATCAGCTTCGAACTCTTTCCAGACGATTGGATTGACAATCTCGACCGACACGATCGGTACTGGCAGTCGCAGTATCGCATTCAGAAAGTGAATGGTGATATCAGGGTACTCCGGGTTGCCTAGCAGTAGTTTGCAAGCAAAATCGACTGTTGGGTCTATCTCGATCAGCACTCCGATGATCCCCCTTGTTTGACTTTGTCTCCAAATCAGACTTGTGACGATTAAAATAGCTGAGAGACCGTCCCAATGGCATGAAGCTTACTTGTTCTTCTGTGGCCGGAATCGGTCGATCCATGAAAGGAATGGGATCACGTAGCGGGTCTGTACCCAGACCTTGCCCTGCCCTGAAAATCGGCAGACAAGCCCTTCGCCACTGAAGAATAGTCGCTTAATGCCACCTCCCCGCAGGCCGGGCAAGACCGATACGGAGTACTGAAGGGTATCTTCAAAGGCTACGATGTAACCGGTATCGACAATGTAATCGCCTGTGACATCGACTTCGAGAATCGCTCCGTAGGAGTTGAAAAACACATCGCCTGTGCCAGTGGCTTTCAGGAGCACCAACCCCTCGCCACTGAAGAAACCTTTGGCACCTTGCCACTTGCCACTGATCTCGACCCCCTCGCTGTTGGCCATGTAAGCACCGCGTTGCAAATACAGAGCACCGCCGCTGAGTCGGTAATGCTGGGTATCTCCAAGATGCCCTGGGGCGAACAAGACTTCTCCAGGCCCATTTTCGGCGCTGAAGGTGTTTACGATCATGCTCTCGCCACCCATCAAACGCCCTAAGGACTTGAGAGCTCCACCCTTGAAGCCCGCCTTGAGCTTGAGGTTTGGGCTCATGGCGGCCATCGCCGATGGTTCCGCATAAACCTTCTGACCCTGTTCCAGAGAAACCTTCAGGAGCGAAAAATCGGGGCGAAGTTGGATTTCGTATTGGAGACTTGATGTCATAGTAATCGTCCTATTTTGGCTTGAGTTTCGGACCCAAGAGGCTACCTAGCGAAGGAAGAGTATGGCTTTGATAATAGAGTTTGCCTTGGCCATGGAATTTGCAGACCAAACCTTCACCCCCCAAAAAACTTCCAATCAAGCTGCGACTGGCTTTTCCGATGTTGAATTTCAAGGAGTCTTCGAAGGCAACGATGTGGCCGGTATCGATCGTATAGTCGCCGTTGACTTCGACCGAGTGGATCGCTCCGTAGCTGCTCAAGTACAGTTCGCCCCCGCCAGAGCATTTGACCCAGAACATCGACTCTCCGCTAAAGAGGGCCGAGCTGAAGCCTTGCCAAGACGTATCGATATCGATGCCCGGTGTTGAAGCCAACCAACTCGAACCTTGGACAATCATCGTTCCGCCTCGCATCGTATGATGGACGCAGTCACCCAAAAGCGTTGGCCCAATCAATAAAGTTTGGCTCGGTTGCTGTGCGGTGAAATGGTTTAGAAAGAAACTCTCTCCCGAGAACATTCTCTTGAGGCCCTTGATGAACCCACCACCGCCGGCTTTGTTCTTGGAGGTCGTCTCGACGGTCAAACCCGAGGTCATGGCAATCATCGCCCCGACCTCGCAGGTGATCGACTCACCCTGATCGAGCTCGAACTGAAGTGCAGTTGCCGCAGGTTGGCATAGCATTTGGTGTCGCATGATAGATCAATCCGGTTTTTTTAAAGACTACCACAAATGAGCATTGGTCCATGCTGCCAGCCCATCAAAGGAGCGTGACTGCATGTAGATCTTGCCTTGGCCTCGGACTCTGGTTATCAATCCCTCGCCACTAAAGAAACTCGTAAAGATCCCCCCGGCCATTCCAACATTGATCGAGATCGAAGGTTCATAAGCGACCAAGTGCCCCGAGTCGACAATGTGCTCGCCGGTGATCTCACGATCGAAGATCGCACCATAAGCTCCAAACCAAAGCCGACCATTTCCAGAAAGCTTTAAACGAAACAAGCCTTCTCCAGCAATCCAGCTTCGAATCCCCGCCCACCCAAGTGCTAGCCGTACTCCGGGCTCGCAGGCGATAAAGGCTCCTGGTTGCAAAAAGAGTGTGTTCCCTCGAAGCTCAGTACAAACCATATCTCCCGGAAAGGCTTGCGTAAGAACCATCTCACCTGCGGAACTCGCAGAGAACTCATTGATAAAGATCGACTCACTGCCCAGGAAGCGTCGGGCCAGGGCACCGAAGAAACCGCCGTTGAGCCGAGTCTTCATCTCAACATTCGAGCTCATCGTCGCCATCGCACCGGCTTCGGCAATGATCCTATCTCCAGGCTGAAATTGAACCAATAGATTCGCAAACGACGGACGATTTCGAATATCAACTTGCATCACGTACCTCGCGATGATGATTTACTTTAAAGAGTCTGCATCCGAATCAACGAGACTTCGGGCCTGAGATCCAAAGCAGGATTATAACGCATCCTGAGCAGCCTTGAGGTCTAACTTCAAGGGTTCGTACTCGATAGATTCCAAAGTTTTTTTGTGATTGTTAATATTTTCGACACGCGTTTCGTGCTGAGGATGGGTGCTGATCCAAGCCACGGCGTCTGGCAGATCCCCCATTTTTTCTTCGAGCATCTTGAAGAATTCAGCCATCGCCTGAGGATCTATCTTCGCCGCATGCAACATACGGACCCCCTCAAGATCCGCTTCGGTTTCGGCGGTGCGGCTGTAACTTGTTAAAATCGATGTTTGTGCAACCTGTCCTCCAAGTGCCAGCAGGCCGCCGACATCCCCAACAAGTAGCTGTATTGCTGCAATGACACCGATCGACTGGCCAATGCGTTCGATCCCATGCCTGAGTGTGGCATGGGACATTTCATGTGCCAAGACTCCCGCGATCTGCTCGGCCGACTTGGCTTCTTTGATCAGAGCCGTATAGACGACGATCTGTCCACCTGGGAGTGCGAAGGCGTTGATGTCCTTACCCTCGACGACGGTGACCTTGAACTTCATGTCGGGAATTTTTGCATGCGGTTTGAGCTTGTCGACAATCTCCTCGACCAATTTGCTCGCTGGATGATTCGAATCGAGCTTGCGCCCAACATCCATCGAATTAAACGCCGTGTTTCCGATCGTCTGATCGACCGAGACGGGCAAGGCGCGGATGGCGACTTTGGCTGCCCCGAGAATGCTGTAGTATCCCAGGATTAATAGGGCGGCAAGAGCCACTGCGCTGACTGCTAACCAAAAATGGAACCGGCTCGCTTCGGCGCGCTGACCCTTTTTGAGCGCCTGCAACTGGCTGGCAAAGACTCCACCGGATTGGAAGTCGAGTTCTTTGGCGAAATTTCTATCTTCGCAAAAGATCGTTAAACTACCGTCGCTCGTGCGACAGAAAACCATCCGACCCGATGCTCCCCCAAGATCCAGCTTGCATTGACTCAGCGGAATCGTAAATCGCTGACTAGGCTCCCCGGTCGTATCGGCCACCAACTCGCCCCGGGCGATCGAGATCGTCGCACCGGCCCGGCCATTGGGAATCGATTCATGAAATACGCCACCCTCAAAACTCTCACGACTCGTTGACATGATGCTCTGCGCTTCATTCCAGATAATCAATGATTCCGTCTACCCCAGACCACTGCTTAACAAGCCCCTCCATAAGTGTCGGGCGTTGTTTGAGCAATCCTCGAATTCTAGCAGTTGGAACCCGCTGAGGCTCCCAAAATCTTGAATCTTCGGAAATTGATACGTTATCACCAAGCACGATCCATCCATCCGAAACAACAAACTCTTGCTCAGGAATGTCTCGAACGCCCCGTAAGTGCAAGCCTCGGTAAATCAAACACCGATCGACCAACCCCTGGGGCTCTACCAAACTCAGGTTGGCCCAACCCAACCCTTCATCCAGTTGCCCTAGCTTGATCGATGCCCGGACTCTTTTCTCGTCGAGCAAAAACAACTCGTCTCCAAGAACCAGCAAGTTGATCCAGGCCGGATTCCAATCGTCAACCAACCTTATTTCCGGGGCCCTAACCTCCGGCTGACGAACATAAAACTGCGCGACGTTTTCATAGCAGGAAATCTCAATAGCCAGAGTCTTTTGACCATGCTTTAAATCCACATGAATATTCCAATTCGAAGCCGACTGGGCGACCCCAAAAGCTAGACCGATGTCTCGAACGGGTACGATTTGGTGCGAGTCATAAGCGTTGATGGCCAGTCGGTTGTCGGTCGGGAATTGCAATGAGGAGACAAACTCAGAGAGGCTCTTTGCTCCGACTGCTTTCGACCAACTGCCGATCAAGATCGCTTGCTGCATAAACTCCTCTGGATTTGGAAGCGTCTGGTTACCGTCGATCCAAAGCCTTCCATCTCGAATCGCCACATTCTCTCCAGGCAGCCCGACGACTCGCTTGACCTGACCTGTCTGTCTTTCTTGGGCTTCTTGCGCGTCTTGTGCATCGAGCACGACCAAGTCCCATCTGCGTATTTGGGGTTTTCGAAGAATCGCCGGCAGATAGACAACCGACTCTCCTTCTTGGAATACAGGATTCGAAGTATCGATGTATTCGTTACAGAACTGGCAACGCAGTTCGCAGTTGGGCGCCCAAGCGTCGGCAGCCCAAGAGTTGACTCTCTTGCACGATCCGCATCGAAGCTCGACTCTGGGCCCCCGGAGCGTTGGCTCCATCGAGGAACCGGTGAGCACACCGATACGCAGTTTCCCCGAATGCCTTAAAAGAATTAGATACGAAGTGGTTACAGCGACCGTCAGCAAACCTAACAACCCAAGGGTTGTAAAGACGAACCAACTGCTGGGTCGATTCCTGCGAATCGAACTACAGTCGCTGTGTGTTGATCGATTCTCAGGCACAGAGCTATTTGGTTTCACCGATGCGATAAAGTCCGTCTTCGGTACGTACGATCAAATCATTTTCATGCACGCCGTAGGATGCAAAAACACGACCAGGAAGCGCCGGCCGAGCGATCTCCACAGGGCCATTTTCATTGGCATCATCGCCGAATTCCATCACGATCGCTTCTCCCGATTCGCTCTGAAAATAAACCCGAGAACCGATGGCAAGTGGTGAAGCCGAATAATTCCCACCCAATCGCTTTTGCCAAATTTTCTTCCCGTCTTTGACCGAAACTCCGGTCGCAACCCCACCGTCGCTGACCATAACGATCTGATCTCCCAAAGGTACTGGGCTTGGAGTATTGGGAACCGCCGATGGCACACTCCAGCGAATATGCGTTTCGGTCACATCACCGCTACCACGCGGGTCGATCGCCAAGAGCTTGGGGGTCATGTATCCGGTGCTCATGATGACCAGGCCTTGATGGTAAAGAGGACGTACGATCAGCGAGAAACCGCTGTATTTCGCAAACCAAATGACATTACCTGTTTGAGGATCCAGCGACTGAACGATATCCGAACCCGGTGAGATGACCTGGATCTTTCCATCGACCTCGATGGCCTGTGGAGTTGCAAACGAGAAAGGACGATCGGTCGCAATGTCTCGGGCCGTTCTCCAAACTTCTTTGCCAGTGCGGATGTCCAAGGCCAACGTATAGGGATCCTTCGATCCGTCGCAGGTCAAGATCAGATGATCGCCGACAATGATCGGAGATCCACCGTTGCCATGGACTGGATTGTAAGAATGCTCGCGGTCGGTCCAAAGAATATCACCCTGACTCGAAACGCAAGCAGTGCCTTGATGCCCGAAGTGGACAAAGAGCCGAGTGGTATTAGAGGCTCGATCCACATGCGCAAGAACCGTAGGGCTAGCATGCGAATTCTTCTTATGGATGTTCGATGCGTCGAGAGGTTGATCAAAGATCTTTTTATCGAATAAAAGCTTACCGTCGGCTATGCCGTAACAGGTCAAATACAAAGACTGAGGGCCAGTAAGGTCCTTTGAGTCTGTGTCACCCGAGTTGTTGCGGGCCGAGGTCACGTAAATTCGATCCTCGATGATCACAGGCGAAGACCATCCGAGCCCTTCGGTCGGGGTATACCAGCGAATGTTCTTACGCTCTTGGTCTTGGGCAAGCCACTCGACCGGGAAATTGCCCCCCTTTGCAACGACACCGTTTTGCCCTGGGCCTCGAAACTCTGGCCAATCTGCCAGAACATGACCAGAGAGCAACACATTCAAAGTCCACCCAGCGAACCACCCTACAAGTGTTCTAGAAAGTGCGTTACACTGCAAGCGTGAACAGGAGTGGTTCATAGGATCACGGACTTTGGATAACTGACGAACGCTTTTCATTGAGGCGAAACACATCATGCGGCAAGCTTTAAACACTTACAAATACCTTGCGATCTGGGGTTTGATTGCTGCGATTTCAAACGGTTGCTCCAGTCTAGCATTTGGTCAGGAAACCGAAAGTAAAGCAGACCCCAAAAGTGCAACCAAAGTCAGCTTAGCAGAGGTCAAACTCGTTGGTGATGGCTACAAATTCACCGAAGGCCCCACGGTCGACCCCGAGGGGAATATCTACTTCACCGACCAGCCCAACGACCGGATCGTCAAATGGTCCATCGACGGCAAACTGACCGACTTTCTCAAGCCCGCCGGAAGAAGCAATGGCATGTACTTTGCGCCCGATGGCAAGCTACTGGCCTGTGCCGACAATGCCAACGAGTTGTGGGAATTGGACAGCGCTGGGCAACACAAAGTCTTGCTTAAAGACTTCGAGGGAATCCGACTCAACGGACCCAACGACCTTTGGGTGGATCGCAACGGGACGATCTACTTCACAGACCCCTACTATCAAAGGCCTTGGTGGGAGCACAAGAAGCAGCCTCAGCGAAAGCAATCCCTGTACAAGTCAGATCGCGACGGATCCAATTTGGTATGCGTCGACGATGCCTTGGTTCAACCCAATGGAATCATCGGCGACTCCGACAGAAAACTGCTTTACGTGGCCGACATCGGGGATCGCAAAACGTATCGCTACAAGATCTCCGGCGACGGACAATTGCTGGATCGACAAATTTTTTGTCGCCAAGGTTCCGATGGCATGACGATCGACTCGGAAGGGAATCTTTATTTGACCGGATCGGCCGGCGTGTATGTCTACAACCCCGATGGTCAACTCATCGAAACCATCGCAGTGCCCAAGCCCTGGACGGCCAACGTGTGCTTGGGAGGCGCGGATCGCAAAACACTATTTATCACCGCATCCGATAGCGTCTATACCGTACCGGTTCGCTACGCAGGGATTGGTTCCAAGTAGCGACCTTCGAATGGACTAGATGGAATCGTTGAGTTTTGGTCGATCTGGTCTGTACTCGACAACGTGGGTTCCTGCAATGTAGTCGTGCAAACAACGCTTAGACGGAGAGAATATCAACAGAACACCCACGAAATAGACAAAGCTAATCAATTGAGGAGTCCCACTGCCAACAAGTTCGGCAATGAGTGACAAGGGAACCGTCCAAAGGAATCGAAGGAAAATTCGACCGTTGAGTCCCATGATCCTATCAGTTTTATAGTCGACGATTTGAACATTTGTTGCCATCTTCCCGAGTGTTTGACCGCGCGATTGAAGGAAATATCCGTTGATCACGAAAAAAGCAATCCATGGGACAAAAGCAATTAACAGGAACAAAACGACAGAAGCTCCAGGGTTCTGATCAAACTGCCCAAGACCCGGCATGCCCATGAGTCCGGTTCCAGCGAAGAGAGCAACGGCGATCATAAATATCATTAACAAAAATCCATCGACGATATTCGCTACTAAGCGAGCGAATCGACGCCCGAGAACTAACGGTATTTCGGAATCAATCTGATCGCCAAATCCTGGATCTTGCGGGGTTAAGCTTGCTTCGTAGGGATTGATGGAATCGTTGGGCATCGAATTTCACTCCGAGCATAAGCTACTAAAGAACTCAAGGGGCTAAAACCATCTTCCCAATATACACCTCCAACGGAAGCATTTGTGAATGAACGAAAAAATTTGGTCCATCCGGTATTTTAGTGGGTAGAAACTCGGCTTTCTCGTACTCAGCGTCGCGGTACTCGTACTCGTACTCGTACTCGAAAACGCCTGAATCGATTCAACTCGATCAGCTTTTCAGGGAAGCTGGAACCCCCGGGTTTTGGCACCCTTTATCAACGAAATCCCAATACTTCTCTTCGAGTGCGAGTACGAAAAGAACCATTGGTATGAATTGCCAGCCACGATCATGCCGGATGGACCCAAAAATCCCCATGCCCTTATTTCTTGGTATTCCCTGGAACTGCGGCCGACTCAACACTTTGGGCTTCCAAGCTGCTTGAATCGAGCTTCGAAGGCCACTCGAGGAGCTCCATCGAGTCGATGATCTGAGCGTCTTGGTTGGCAAACACATCGAGCGAACTTTCGTCCGTAGTGAACACCAACGCCAATCGGCGACCCATGTCGTTGGAGATGTGGTAATGAATCCAGCGAAGCGGAATTCCATCGACTGAGCCGGTCATGGTGATCCTCAGCATTCGGTGCTTGCTAGCGGTCAATTGTTCAGTGGCCTCAAGAATCTCCCGGCCAGCGCGAGAAGCGACCCGCTCTAAATCCGCTTGATAGCCTTCCAGGGATAAATGATCGCCAGGCTGGGAATCGACCAAGTTGGTGATGTTGCACTGAGCAACACGCCGATTGTTGACCACATATCGCAACGTGGCCTCCTCGCCGTTATCTCGGTAAGTTGACCAGCGGCAGTCGGCAAGGAATCGGTAAAAGCCAAGGTCGGATTGAAACTGGAGCATCTCAGCAGATTCAGGACTCGGAACCTCCGCCCATACCTGAGCAAGGCTTCGACCCGAGCTCATCGATTCGATCGGTGCTCGCAGGACCCGTATACTAGCGACGACTTTGAAACCGGGCTCGGCTTCCCCGATCTCTCGTGTTTCATCGATTTGCAAGGCGAGCCAGGAGATATACCCCCCTTTGCGATCCATCAGCGCCTTGCCCTTGATCTCCATTTGTGTCCCGACATCCTTGGCCGTGGCCTGGAGCTTACCTGAAATCTCCAAGTGGGCTTTTTCATCATCGGTTTCGATCAGACAGACCGTCAGGTCTCCATCGAGGATCGCATCCAGGTGCAGCAAACGGGCCGCCGAGACACGATCGACATTCCATTTGTCCGCGATCGCAACTTCTTTCTCCGTCAAGAGCTGATCCACGTACATCGAATCAATCGCTCCATTTACCAACTCCCTCTCGGCGGCAAACAGAGGACTCGATAGTGCCGCAGGATGGATTCCACGACCTGTCGATAACTTGACGATCTCTTTGCAGTTGTCGCGAAGAACCGTCTGTGTCGTGTGCCGATCGACCGTAATTTCAGAATGTGCCTCATGGAAAAAGAGATAACCTCGAATCGACTCGTCGGTCTCTCCCAAGATGTATTGCTGGTCGTAATCGAGCGTGGACTTCGATTCGACGGGGGCTCGTCGGGCAATCGCCGGCTTGCCATCTTTGGTCGTCGAAGGTGCGTTCTGGGCCTTGAGGTGAACTTCACCGTTAAGCTCGATGATCGACCGGACTCGGAACGCACTGGGGATTGCCGATGTTGATTTCTCTTGGCCCAATGACATACGCGGCATTTGAAAAATCGCCGCTGCCGAGAGAATATTGCGGATCCAGGTTCGACGGCTTATCGGACGAATGACATTTGCTAGCATAAAGCGATCCTTGAAACATAGTCACACACAGAGACTTGAATCGATAGATCGGAGCAAAGAGCCTTTGGCGCTGAGAGGAATCGTCAGAACCGTTAAAGTCGAATGTCAACTACGCTTCCGTAGCACGGTCCTCCGAGGCCGTGCGCGTCTTACTCAATAAAACCGGAGCACCTCACGGGCCACAGGCCCATGATACGTGCGAGTGCAAGCGTCAAAAGCTGCAGTACATTTACTCTTTAGTGAACGCGGTGGCCAGGTTTAGCTCCGGTGTCGACCCCTAAGAGAAAGACTTCCGTTCCGCCTGCTCCTGCGGCCGTGACCATCCCCTCGCTGAGCCCAAACTTCATCTGCCTGGGTTGCAAATTGGCGACAATGACAACCAATCGACCTTCCAATTGCTCGAGTGTATAGGCCGCCTTGATCCCCGCGAAAACCGTTCGGGTCACGTCCCCTCCTAAGCTGACGGTCAACTTGACGAGCTTCTTGGCCTCGGGAACCTCTTCGGCTTTGATCACCCGTGCGACCCGAAGATCGACCTTGGCAAAATCCTCAATCGTACAAGTTGGTGCTAATGGCTCGGCAACCAATGGCTCGATGGCTTCGGTTACCGCTGGACTCGTTACTGCTTGGACGGGAGTTTGTGCTACTGGCACCGATGGAGCATCCGACTTAGGAACTTCCTTACTTTCGTCAACCATTTGCTGTACCTTCTTGGGATCGACCCGTTGCATTAAATGTTCAAACTTTGAAACTTGAGTTCCGACCAGCGGTGTTTTGCTGTCGCTCCAAGCGACAATCTCCCGCTGCAGTAATTTACCGCACTGCTGGGATAACCGAGGCAAGACGGGTGCAAGATACACGCACAATTGCCGAAAGAGATTCAAAACAATCGTGCATACTTCCTGCAATCGAACCTGCAAGGTAGGATCCTTTTTGAGCGTCCAAGGTGCGGTGTTCTCGACAAAACTATTCGCAGCATCGGCCAACTCCATAATGAGCCGCATGGCCCTGGCGTAATCTCCCTGCTCGTAGGCTTCGGCTATACGATCGCCTGCGACCACTCCCGCAGCGAACAAACCACCATCATGCGGGTACTCGATACTCAATCCTGTACCCTCGACGAACCTCGCTGTGCGACTGGCTAAGTTCACAACCTTGCCGACAAGATCCGAGTCGACCTTGGCGATGAACTCCTGGAAGTTCAAGTCGATGTCTTCAGGCTTTGGCCCGAGCTTGCTGGCGTAGTAATAACGCAAGTACGATGGATCGAGTAACTCCAAGTACTTGCTGGCCCGAATCATGGTTCCACGAGTCTTGGCCATCTTCTCTTTGTCGACGGTCAAAAACCCGTGGATGTGGACAAAGCTTGGGAGCGAATAACCGACCGCTTTGAGCACACCTGGCCAAAATAGCGTATGGAAGTAGGTGATGTCCTTGCCGATGAAGTGATGGATCTCGGTGTGCTCACTTTGCCACCAGTCGCTGAGCTGCTCGTTGTGTCGCTTGCACCACTGCCAGGTCGAGGCGATGTATCCAATCGGTGCATCGAACCATACATACCAGTAATTCCCAGGACTATCGGGGATCGCAAAACCAAAATAAGGCTCGGGGCGAGAAACATCCCAATCCCTGAGCGGATGGCCAAGGAAATGCCCCTTGAGGTAATTGGCAATCTCCGTCTGCAAATGCTTGCCCGACTGTGTCCACTGGGTCAAAAAACCTCGCAGTTGCTCGATCTGTATAAATAAGTGCTTGGCCGTCTTCTTGACCGGTGTTGCTCCCGACAAGGTGCTCACAGGATCAATCAAGTCCGTGGGTGAATAAGTCGCACTGCATTTGCTGCAGTTGTCGCCATACTCACCAGGTGATTTGCACTCCGGGCAAGTCCCTTTGACGAATCGATCGGCCAAGAACGTTCCGACCTGCGGATCATACAACTGCTCGACATCGTCCTCACGTATCAATCCCTCCGATCGAAGCTTAGACCAGATCTCGGTGCACAGCTGATAGTTCTCTTGGGAGTTGGTCGAACTGTAATGATCGAACTCGATGTCAAAGCCGGCAAAGTCCTTCTCGTGGGCCGCTTGCATCTGGGCAATGAGCTCCTGCTCGCTACGCCCCTCTTGCCTAGCTCGAATCATGATCGCCGTGCCGTGGGTGTCGTCAGCGCAAATAAATAGGCAGCGACGACCCGAGAGCTTCTGAAATCGCACCCAGATATCTGTCTGGATGTATTCGACCAAATGCCCAATATGGATGTGCCCGTTGGCATACGGCAACGCGGCTGTCACGAGAATCTTTTTGTCGTCGATCTTAGTTTCGCTCATTGAGTTGGTTTTGCCGGTTGTTCTTTAACAGCTCGGGGCGTATCGATCACCAGGGACGAAGTGGGCTAAAGTTTATTCCCTCAGCGGTTTCCTGGTAGTCCTAGCAGACCAAAGCTCATCGCAACCTCTGCGTCGGAGGATTGGACAATTCCAGGTGCGTTGGGTTCAGGTTTTGAGTATCATAAAGCCTTGGTTTTCTCGATTCGACTGCCCTAGAACTGCTCCACTCAGCCTCCTTTACCATCGGGCCAACCTCCTTTGCCATCGGGCCATGCTGCTATGAAAACACCGCAAACTCAGGATTTTCAGAATCATCAAGCCCTGGTCACTCGCCGAGGGCTTTTCGGCAAAAGCGCTATGGGGCTTGGGACTGCGGCTCTTGCAAGTCTTCTAAGCAAGGACTCGGCACTTGGTGCCAGCCCCACAGGGATCATCGGGACTGGCCAGCCTCCGTTGCCTGGATTACCCCACCACTTGCCAACGGCCAAACGAGTCGTGGTGCTTTGGCAAGGTGGCGGCCCCTCGCACGTCGATCTCTTCGACGAGAAACCCGCCATGGTCGATCATGCTCTCAAAGACATTCCCGAGTCGGTGCGTGGCACGACCCGTCTTTCGACCATGTCCAGCGGTTATGCCAAATGGCCTTGCTTGCCCGCAATCAAGCCCTTCGAAACCTACGGCCAGTGCGGCATGCGGCTCAGTAGCATGCTCCCAAGTGTCGGCTCTATCGCCGACGATATCACGCTGATTCGTTCGATGTACACCGAAGCGGTCAATCACGCCCCTGGCGTGACCTTCTTTCTTACCGGTGCCCAAGTCCCGGGCCGTCCGAGCATGGGTGCTTGGCTCTCGTATGGACTTGGCAGCGAAACCGATAACCTACCGACGTTTGTCGTGATGACATCAAGCGATCGGGGCAAGACTTGCGGACAACTGTTCTTCGATTACTACTGGGGCAGCGGGTTTCTTCCGAGCCGTTACCAAGGTGTCCGTTTCCGAAATACCGGCGATCCGGTTCCGTATCTTGCAAACCCCGGCGGAGTGTCTCGCGAATCTCGCCGCGCGATGCTCGATGATCTTGCCGCGATGAACGCGATCCACTTAGAACAGTACGCGGATCCTGAAATCGAGACCCGCATCGCCCAATACGAAATGGCTTATCGAATGCAAACGAGCGTTCCGGACCTGCTCGATTTTTCCAACGAGTCGGCAGCCACCCTCGAACGCTACGGCACCGATGCGCTCAACAAAGGAACCTTTGCCAACAACTGCCTGATCGCTCGACGACTGCTCGAACGTGGCGTTCGCTTCGTCCAACTCATGCACGCCGGTTGGGATCAGCACGGCAATCTCTACACGCAACTGGCCGAGCAATGCAAAGACACCGAAGTTCCTGCGGCGGCTTTGGTCAAAGACCTCAAAGAGCGCGGAATGCTCGACGATACCTTGGTCGTCTGGGCTGGAGAGTTTGGACGCACACCCTTTGGACAAGGTGACCCGAACAAACCCAACGGGCGAGATCACTTTGGCAAAGCCTTTAGCTGGTGGATGGCAGGCGGCGGTGTTCGAGGCGGACACGTCGTCGGCTCGACCGATGAATTTGCTTGGAACATTACCGACAGACCTGTCCACGTGCATGACATCCAAGCCACGATCATGCATCTGTGCGGCATTGATCACGAGCGACTTACCTTCCGCTACCAAGGCCGCCAGTACCGACTGACCGACGTGCACGGCAATGTCGTCAGGGAGGTGCTCATTCGCTAAAATCACGGTTCTGTTTGGCTAGCTTCTTGAAAATTCTTCCGAACCCACAGGTCGCCAGTTGATTTCCAATCGTGTTTTGGTGTAGCTTTGCGAAAGGTTCTACGGCTTAAATTCTTGGGAGAGTCTCTTTCATGTTGGATGAAATCGCAAGGGACAAAACAAGTCATTCGCAATCGCATGCTGGCAGGAATCCGATCCAGATCGCCTGAATTGTCCAACGACCAAGTGGAACTCGAGTTTCGTCGAATCCTGAGGCTGCAACGCCATCAACAGGAAAAGACTATCTACCGTACGATCGATTCCGAAGAGCAGATGTGAACAGCGAACAAGCCGTAGCGCACGTGATTTCTTGCTTAGAAGAGGTTGGGATCGAGTACATGCTCGTCTGAGCATTGTCGTGTAATGTTTATGGTATCCCTCGGGCAAGCGTAGATGCAGATCTTGTCGTCGATCTTGGCGAGCGAGACTTGCTCGATTGTATGTCGAAACTTGGGCCATCGCATCGCAACGTCATTCATTTCTTACCAACGGGATTCGATATTGACTTACCGTTTCAGCCCATGGATTGGATTGGAAGTACATCAACGGATGGGCACAACAGCACGGCACAACCGCCCTACTTGATCAGCTAAAGTTAGAAGCTGGAATCTGACCCCCAAAGCTCTGCGTCAGGACTTTCTCGTACTCGTGCTCGAAAGCAGTTTAGCAAGCGCGATCAACCAAGTGCTAAGGAATGTCAACTCCATTCCGCAGAGCAATTCCTGTTATCCGATTACAAGGACGAGCACGAGCACGAAGGATTACCGAAGACCCACTGGGATCCTAATATCCCCGGCGTTCGAGCAACGGTGGGGGAGCAAATCGCGGAGCGGTGTTCCAAGCTCCATTGCCAGCGACTCCAGATGGCACTCCGCTGGGACTCGGTAGCGGTCGTGTCGCCTGCAATCGCGAGGATTGCGGCAATGCTGGCCCGACCGGTGGACGGCTCATCGGTAACACATCGACCGTCTGGATCGCCGTGATGACGTGCTCGCTGACTCCCTCCTGACTAAGCCGAATGACCTCGTTGACGTCCGGCCTTGCCACGACCCCATTGGTCTGAAGCTGTGCCACGATCACATTGTCGCTGACCCCACTGCGAACCATCTGAATCACCTCGTCAAACGTCACCGGACGCTTCGGGGATACCGGCCGCTGTGGCACTCCTCTTGGAATCACCGTCGGTGTCCCGACAACCACCGTCGGCTGACCAATGTAACCATAGGGATACGCCTGCGTCTGCTGCTGATAGTACTGCTGCCGCTGACGCTCATAAGCCTGACGTTCATAAGCCTGACGCTGCCGCTCGTAACGGTCCCGCTGGTTACCGATGAGCCCACCGGCCACGGCCCCAACAGCACCCCCAATGAGCGCCCCCTCGGCCGTCTGATCCTTGTGATTGTGACCAACCACACCGCCGACAACCGCCCCGGTTAGCCCACCCAGCACCGCACCGTTTCGCGTGTTCTCCTGACCCTTGGCCATTGGAACGGCGACCATAGGACCGGCGACCACCAAACAAACCGCCACCGGAGAAAAAATCCGTCTAGAAAATGCTAGCCAAACCATCCCCAGCGAGCCAAATTTGAATCTCTTATGCATGGCAGACCTCGGTTCTCAATCCCTTGATTCCCCGCAAAACTTTCAGCGTTTTGCCTGTCTTTCGGCACTCTTTGAGCCTTCGCAAGCCCCCCAAACCGCACCGGCTTGCTCAAACGCGGTACGATGGAAGATCATTAGATTATCGGCTTTTGTGTGTCGAGACTGAAACTTTGTGCGCCTAAGCGGGTTGGTTCCCCTTACCCCTTTTTCAATGCTAGGAATCCAAAACCATGCACTCTTCGATGCCGCTTGCCAACGAGTCTGCCAAAGCACTTAAGCCTAAGAGCAAACACCGTAAGGGCTTTTGGCTACTGCTTGTGCTCCCAATTTTGCTCCTCGCGGTAGGACTTTTGACCCCAGCTTTGCTCGGCCCGAACCGAGGTCCACGTGCCCGACAAAACGGTGCAGGTACCCGGCCCGAATCGGTCACACTCGTTGCGCTTGGCTCTGAGCCTGAAACGACCCCGACTGCAAGCACCCCGTTGGATGCTACTCCAACAAGCAAAACCGAAGCTCTCCCGTGGTCGCGGTTCCGAGGCCCTAACGGTTCGGGCATCAGCTCCGATGTATCGATCCCCACGAAATGGTCCGAGTCGGAGAACCTCAAATGGTCTACCCCCCTGCCCGGCCCCGGCTCCTCGAGCCCTATCTTGACCGATAAGCTTGTCTTTGTGACTTGCTACAGCGGCATCGATTCGCAGTCGCGTCAAACCGATACCAGCAACCTCAATCGCCATTTGATTTGCCTTAGTCGCCAAGACGGCCAGATACTCTGGAACCACACCGAGCCTGCCGTGCAACCCGAGGACCGTTACCAAGGGATGGGTGTTCCCGAACATGGCTATGCAACCAACACACCCGTTACCAATGGCAAACAGGTCTTTGCCTTCTTCGGAAAATCCGGTGTCTTGGCCTTCGACCTCGAAGGAAAAAAACTTTGGCAAACCAGCGTTGGAACTCAGTCGGGCAATCGAGGCTGGGGAACTGCATCGAGCTTGATTGTCTTTGAAGACCTTGTGATCGTTAACTCTTCCGAAGAAAGTCAAACGATTCGAGCCTTGAAAGCCTCCGATGGCCAAGAGGTTTGGAAGGCCACTGGTTCGGCGCTCGAACTGGCTTACGGCACCCCGATTCTTGCCCAAGTCGACCAGCAACGAACGGATCTGGTACTCGCGGTTCCAGGCGAGATCTGGGGACTCAATCCCAGAACCGGTAAGCTTGTTTGGTATGCGGAAACATCGCTCACCGGCAATCTATCTCCAAGCTTGCTACTCGAAGGGGATACCGTCATCGCCTTTGGTGGATACCGTTCGAGCGGCTCGGTAGCGGTCCGAATCGGCGGCAATGGTGATGTCACCAAAACGCACACCCTCTGGACCAGCCGCAACTCTTCGTATGTATCGACCCCCGTCTTGGTCGATGGCAAACTATATTGGATCGACGACAAAGGGACTTATTATGTCAGTTCGGCCAAGACCGGTGAGCTGATCCAACGCAGTCGAGTCTCGAACATCACCACGCGTGACCGGCCCGTTTATGCTTCGGCAGTCGCCATCGGCAATCACTTGATGTTCCAAACACGCTTCGATGGTCTGCTGGTGGCGACTCCAACGGACGAGCTGAGTGTGATAAGTCAAAACCTTTTTGAATCCGACAAGAGCATGTGCAACGCGACACCTGCAGTAGACTCGGGCGAATTGTACTTGCGCTCCGACAGCCGTATTTACTGTGTAAGCTCCAACAAATAACGTTCAGGTTACGAATCCTCTTTCCTAAGGAAGAATTGCATCATGAAAAAGCTATTGATGGCCGCGCTGCTCTTGGGCGCAGGGACTTGTTCAAGTCTTGCTCAGCCCCCCGATGGTCCGGGGCCTCAAGGCCCTCCAGGTGGTTTGCGTGGCCCGGGTGGCCCCGAAGGCCCAGGCGGTTTCGGACCTGGGATGAATCGGCCCAGTCCCGAGGATTTTGTCAACATGGCGATGCGTTTTGACAAAGATGGCGATGGAAAACTCGGTCGCGACGAACTCATGGAACTTGCTCGCGACACACAACGATTCCGGATGCAGGGCCGAGGCCCACAAGGCGGCCCACCGGGTGGACCACCTGATGGACCACCGGGATTGATTCAAGATGCTAGACCCGAAGGTGGTGCGCCAAGGGAAGCGCGCAGACCCGAAGGTGGCCCAAGACCCGAAGGACGCAGACCTGAAGGCGGCCCACCACCCGAAGGGGGACCAAGACCCGAAGGTCGCAGACCTGAAGGCGGACCACCACCCGAAGGGGGACCAAGACCCGAAGGTCGCAGACCTGAAGGCGGACCACCACCCGAAGGGGGACCAAGACCCGAAGGTCGCAGACCTGAAGGTGGCCCACCTCCCGAGGGCGGACCAAGACCCGAAGGACGCAGACCTGAAGGTGGACCAAGACCCGAAGGTGGCCCGCCACCTGAAGGGCGAGGACCCGGTGGCTTTCAACCCAACCCAGAACGATTCGTCGAGCGAGCCATGCAGTTTGATCGAGACGGTGACGGAAAACTCAATCGCGACGAACTGATGGAGTTTGCCAAAAACATGCCCTTTGGCGGACAACGACAACAAGGCCCTGGCGGACCACCCGAGGGTGGCCAAGGACGCGGGCAAGGCTTTGGCCCCGGTGGACCCGGTAGCCCGGGGGGAGCTGGAGGCCCCGGTGTCGGTCCTGGTGGACCTGGTGGCCCCGGAGGTCCTCGCGGTCCTGGCGGATCAGGTGGACCAAGCCCAGAACGTCCTCGTCGGCCTGATTTCTAAAAAGGCCAGTGAGCTAAGCGAAACGTTTACGGTGAAAACTTTTACGGTGAAACATTTACGGTCGGAAGTTTTCAACGACTCCGACCGAATGGATACCCATGGTTTTCAGGGCACAGCAAGCATCTTCGAGTCGGTCATTGGCGCTGAGTTCTGAGTCGATGACCACAATCGCTGCGTGCAAGGATGCGGGTGTTTCGTATCCGACAAGCGATGTCGATTCTTTGGTGAGCAAACAAGAGTCGAGGATCACAAGGTCATAGTCTTTGGCCAATCGCTCGACGAATCGGGCCATACGCATGCCATGGAGTTGAAGCATGCTTATCGGTTGAGGTTCGGTCAATGGAAAGATCGCGATGTTCTCTTCGACCGAGGACACCGCGGCTTCGTCCATCGGAAGGCCATCGGTAATGCATTGATGCCAAGAATTCGGAGCATCGATTTGTAGTTGATCGATGAGGCTTGGATGCTGCAAATCGGCATCGACCAAAGCGACCTTCAATCCAGCTTGGGACGCAGCGCGAGCAAGGTGCATCGAAACGGTGGATCGACCGACCCCTCGTTCGCCACTGGTGACGGCCAGGATCTTGAGCCCACTGCGGTTCGACGCGGCTAGATGCTGGCTGACTCGCCGCATCGATTCGGTATTAACCTCTTGGAGTTTCAAAACCACTTCTGGCCAACAGAACGCGTCGACCTCCCAAGATGGACTCAGGGGATTTGGAGAATCCCAAGGTTCCTCGGGCGCAAGGGTTTGTTTAAGCGGATTCCTGGAGCTTGGCTGTGGCACTGTCGAATCGGTGTCCCAAGATCCAAGGAAGGAGATCGGTGTTTGGCTCATAAGTCGTCTTCCAGGTGGTTATCCAAGGAATGTTTAGCGAGGTCAGCTTTACTCGAACGAAGCCCCGATGGGTTGATAGGGCTTGGGTGGATCTGGTATTTCCATCGATGTCGGTCGTGCGATGGTGCTCGCCGGTGGCGAGATGCTAATCGGTTCGTACTTCTGTCGGACGGGAGGGTAAGTCTCCCCGGTGAGTTTGGTTGCCGAGTTGCCAGTAGGCTTGACCGTCATCGAAACGGGATTGCTATCCCGATCGCGATTGGTAAGGTCGATCGATTTGCCTTGTCGCAAGAGGATCATGTCACGCGTGTTGAGCGAAGATGCAGGTATTGCGTCTAAGGATTGCGAAGGTATCGCAGAGGAAGGCGATTGAGGTTGCAAAGCGATTGGTTTTTGGAGTGATGATTGAGGGAGTGTGCTAGGGGGTGTTGCAAGTGGAAGCGCTACAGGCGGAAGCGATAGAGGTGTCACGCCGGTCGAAGGGACTGGATATTCCAATGCTTGGGTAGGTTCCCCTGGATAGCTTGCAGGTACGACCGGGTCGGAAATTTCCAAGACGGCTTTATTGGAAGATTCGCCAGAGTGGTTTGAAGGTTGGATCGAGGGATTCGAAACAGGGGTTTGATAGGTGGCTCTCTGGGGCCCAACGTTGAGGTTTACAGGCAGTTGGGTTGTCGGTTCGCTCGATTGCGAAACAGAGGTCTTTGGCTCTGCTTGGCCCGTCGTCGCTTGAGCATGACTGTTGATGAGCCGTTGATTGGCTCGTGAGCGTTCTGAAGCTCGATCGGTGTAGAGTTTTAGCCCGATGAGGAACATCGTGAAGGCGAGAAAACCGATCGCTGCATTCAAAAGTTTGGATGTTTTTTCGCGTGGATTGTCTTCGACCTGAGGCCTTGGAAAGTTAGCTTTGGGTAGTTGACTGCCTGCGATTGGACCCTCTGCAAGAGTGCTAGCATAGGTTGGCTCCGGGCAGGGAGTTTGGCAAGCTTCGGACAGATCGGGAAGGGAGAAGAGAACCGGTGGAAGTTTTTGACCGGTGCCCGTAGGCGGCTTATGGATCTGTTTGGTATTGCGTAGTCTTGAGGATGGCTGAGTTTGGTTCATCATGGGTCCTGCTGATTCCGTTCGTTGGACACCTTGGCGTAAGTGGTTCTGACTCTAGGGATCTTTGGTGTGAAAATCTATATCGACTTGGGGGACCTTGACGATTCGTTAATTTTGGCAACTTAGGTGGTTTTTTCCGACCGCTGATGAAGACCAAAACCGGACCGCTGATGGACGCTGATGAACGCTGATGTAGGGTACGTGAAGCGGTTGGACGCGATGAGGAACGCCATGGATTCGAGAACCACTGACGACGGGTAGATCGCAACAGGATAATCCACCAACCGCGGAACGTACCATCAAGCGCTAAAGCCGTAAAATCGGGACATTGATGAAGTTGCATTTCGTAGTAATCAGCAAATGGTAGCGGAGCAGCGCAAGCTGCCCGGTGAACAATTGCCCCTTCACCGGAGGGCTTGCGCCCAACCCGCTTTTCAAAAACCGCTCGGCATGTGCCGAAATACACTCAAGTCCGATCGTTTCCAAAATGACCGAAATGTCGAATTGACGGTATTGTGCCTGCGGTCCGGTGGCTAGTAACCCGAACCGTGAGGGAGGCAGCGATAGTACACGGCCGATGGCTTCGCATGACGATCACTCGAGTGCTTCCTCGTTTACACTTCGGGTTACTGGGCCTGCGGCCCGGTGAACAATTGCCCCTTCACCGGAGGGCTTGCGACCAACCGCTTTCAAAAACCCCTCGGCATGCGCCGAAATACACTCAAATCCAATCTTTCCTAAAATGATTCAAATGTCGATTTGACGATATTGGCCTAAAGCCTTAACCCTGCCTCAGGCGTCGAGTTGTTGCTGGATCTTCTCAATCCTCTTTGGCGATACACTTAGGCGAGTCCCAAGCTTCTGTGCATGAACACTCACGCGATACTCCTCGATCATCCATCGATATTCTAAAAGCAGACCCGAAGGATGCCACTTACTTTTGTGCTTCGAAAATGCCAATTGATTCTCAAGCTTGCTAAGTCTCTGAGTATAGTCCTGTGCCGCTTGAACCGGCCCGCTATCCAATTGCTGATCCTTTTGCACACCGCCGAGTTTGAGTTTCTCTAAACGGATCGACATAGCTCCAAGAAACCGTGGAAGATCCTTGACATACACCCACGGTGTATGGAGTGCATGAGCCGGATCCATCAGACCATCAAGCTGGGCTTGGATCTCTTTGCATTGATCCCAGAGCGTTTTGGACATACTCTCTTTATGACGCCTGACGTGGTAGTAAGCTTCTGCGAATTTTTGCAACCAGCGAGCAACCTCTCCGGCCGCCATTCCAATCCTTTGGACACTGCCTGCCTTAAGAGCTTCCCAATCCAAAAGGGTTCGAGGACAAGGCTCGAAGCGTCCGGTGTCTTTTGCCCATTGAATTTCAACCAGTGCCAAACGCGCCATCAACAACGACACAAACTCCGAGAGTGCATTGGCGTTGAAACGATCCGATAGCCACAAGCCGCACTGGGTCCATTTTGGCAAGTATTGGATCTGGCTCTTGATCTCCCGTCGCTGATTGCTTGACCAGAGTCGAATCAAGCATTCGCGCAGTTGCTGCTCAGCTAAATGTGGATGATCGTAGAGGATCGTCGAGGCCTTGGAATCCCCCCAAACCAAACTGGGGTAACGCTCCATGCGTACCCCACCTAGGAGTTCGATCACCTTCTCGGGCAATTCGGGAATATCCCATTGCTGCATGCCTTGGCGTTGCCAAGGGTAATTGCTTGGTGTGGCTTTCCCCCCCTGCCCTACTCCTTGATGATTCTCATCGATTTGTTGGAATGCAGCTTGTTGAAGCGTTTCAATTTGCCTTGTGACGATGAGGTTTTTGCCTTGAGGATCTTTCAACTCGATACGGAATCGCAGGTGCTCCGGCAAACCGTCGCTATCGAAATCGGACTTTTCAACAGGTTCGCCAATTTGTTTCGAACACACCTCGCACAGGCTCTTCCAAAAAGGTTCGGATCGAGCCGACGCCTGGAGCATTTTCGGTAACAATTGACGGGCGGTATCAGGGATGGGCACCAGTTGCCTTCGCAGTCTCTTCGGTAGCGACTTGAGCAACGCTATGAGCTTTTCCTCAAGGAGTCCAGGCACCAACCATTCGAGTTTCTCTTGATGCAACTGCTCGGCAAATGCCTGGGGGACTTGGACCGTCACCCCATCGCTCTCGGTTCCGGGTTCGAAACGGTAACTCAATGGCAGTCGGCTCGTCGAGCCGATTTCAAGCTGATCGGGAAACTGATGGATCATCGAAGCCGCATCGACTTGCAGTTCGAGCACATCGCACGACAGATACGGGGGGGCTTGGGTGTCTTTAAGTGTTTTGTCCCATTGTTCGAGAGTCACTCGATCGACCACATGCTCTGGAATGCACTCGCGATAGAACGCCAAGAGAGCAAACGCATCGACCAGAAAATCTCTTCGCCTGGTCTTGTCTCCGACACGCTTAAGATCATCGAGAAATTTAAGGTTTTGGTTCCAAAACTTAGCCCGGGATTCGAGTTGCAACTCGGCCAGTCCGTGTTCGATCAGCAGATCGCGAGCGAGTTTTTTGTCGAGCGGCGCAAGTGGAACTGGATGACGATGGACGGCAGGCAGCCCCATGAGACTGCCGCGGCGCATGACCATCGCAGAGCCTTGTTTGCGGCTGAAGTGAGGTTCGTCGTAGGAGTATTTCAAACAGTGCCCGAGAACTTTTTCAATCCATACCGGATCGATCCGAGCGGCGGTTCGTGCAAAGCGATCGTGGGTCTCGACGACTTCCGAGCAAACGATCCACTTGGCGTTGGCACCTCGGAGGCATGAACCGGGCCAAAGCATCAGCTCCATGTTCAATGCACCTTTGTACTTTCCTTTGTCATCGAGCATTGCCACCCCGGAGGGCAAGCCCGCCAGGATCGCTTGATGCAAGGGTGCATATCCGTCTGAGAATTTTTCGCGGGTTGGGTTTTGTTGTTCGGGTTGCTCATGATCGACAACGGCAATCCGTCGGGATTGGATCGTCAAACCAGCTTCGCGGCACTGTTCCAAAAGCTGCCGATGGACATCACCCCATTCTCGCAGTCGCACCAGCGACAAGAACGAGTCTCTGCAGGCCTTCTCCAATCGGCTTCGACCGAGTTTTTCTCGAAGGGACTGATAGAAGTCCCAGATGCGAAGCAGAGTGACAAAGTCGCTTTGGTTGTCCTTGAATCGCTTGTGTGCTTCGTCGGCAGCTTGCTGAAATTCCGGAGGTCGCACGCGTGGGTCTTGGGTTTCAAGTGCCGAAGCGATGATGAGCATCTCATGCAGGCAACCGTTTTCGTGGGCGGCCAAGAGCATGCGACCGATACGTGGAGAGACCGGCCAGTTCGAGAGAGTACGACCGATGCGCGTCAAACTGCCCGAATCGTCGATCGCCTGGATCTCGCGCAGCGTTTGAAGGCCTTCGCGAATGCTCTCGGGCCTTGGTGGATCGAGCCAAGCGAGCGATTCGATGTCGTCGATCCTCAGGGACTTTGCATGCAGGATCGTTGCTGCCAGATCACATCGCATGATTTCGGGCTGGGTAAAGCCGGCCCTGGCCAGGTAGTCCGATTGGTCGTAGAGCCGAATCGCGATACCCGGCCCGAGTCGACCACATCGTCCAGAACGCTGGTTGGCCGATGCTTGACAAATCGGCTCGATCGGCAGACGTTGCACACGGCTTCGTGGTGCATAGCGCGAGACGCGGGCAGTACCCGTATCGATCACGTAACGGATTCCAGGAACCGTCAGAGACGACTCTGCGACATTGGTTGCAAGAACGATTCGAGTTTGCCTGTGGGGTTGAAAGACCCTTTGCTGTTCGGCCTCCGTGAGCCTAGCGTAAAGCGGTAGCACCTCGACCGAACTTTCCAGACCGCGGTGGGTCAGATGGCCTCGAAGTCGTCGGCTTGCATCCCGGATGTCCCGTTCGGATGGAAAGAAGGCAAGGATATCGCCACGGCCTTCGCTAAAAAGTTCATCGACAGCCATGCAGAGCCGATCGAGCTGGGCAGAGTCGCTCTCGATCACAGGGGCATCGGCCAGGCTTTGGATGCCTCGGTATCGGATCTCGACTGGATAACTGCGACCTTGGATCGAGAGGATCGGAGCTGGTCCTAGCGTGTCGTAAAAGTGCTCTGAGAACCGCTGGGCATCGATCGTCGCGCTGGTGATGATGAGTCTGAGTTCAGGTCGACGATGCACCAGCTCTGCAAGGTAGGCCATGAGCATGTCGATTTGGATCGATCTTTCGTGAGCTTCGTCGACGATGATGCACTCGTAAGCTTCCAAGAGAGGATCGCGTTGGATTTCGGCCAATAGAATCCCGTCGGTCATGAGTTTCACGAGCGACGATTCCTGCGTGCGATCTTGGAACCGAATCTTGTAGCCGACGACTTGACCAAGCTCTGTATCGAGTTCCTGGGCGAGCCGATTGGCGATCGAGCGCGCAGCGAGTCTGCGGGGTTGCGTGTGACCGATCCAACCGTGGCGAAACAAGCCGGCCTGCAGACAGAGTTTTGGAAGCTGGGTGCTTTTGCCCGACCCGGTCTCCCCGCAGACGATCATCGTTTGGCGATTGGCCAATATCTCAAGGATCTCCTGGCGATGATTGTAGATCGGCAATTCAGGATCATAGTCGATCCGATAAGGCGTATTGAGCCTTTGATCAAAGCGAGCGTAGGACGATTCGAGGGCAGCTTGCCATCGCTGCAAATCCTGCTGAATTCTTTCGGAACTGACGCGTTGGAGTCGAGCCCATTGCCGAGTGAGTCTGGTCGCATCGTGCCGCAAGAGTCGCTCTAGATCCAATGGAGCCTGAGAGTTCAAGCTCATGTCCGCTCCCAGCGGATAGCGAATATTCGCGCAGCAACGATAAAGCAAAAACCGCACAGGGTAAGCACGCCGAGTTCGAGTTCGATATCTGGCAACTGAAGATCTCTCCAAAAAATCTTGTTGTAGCCCTCCAGAGCCCAAGCGTTGAACGTCAGCATACCGGCTCGCTGCATCGATTCGCTCATCAAGTAGCGAGGAACCATACTCCCTCCGAGGGCCGACATACTCAGAATCACAATCGTCGAGACCCAACTAAGCTGCGTTCGGGATTTGCAAAGCGAAGCTAGCAGCAATGCGAAACTGGACGAAGCCCCCGCAGTCACAAGCGTCATGGCGATAAAACCTTCGAGATGATTCACCAGGTCGATTCCAAAGACCAAACTACCCCAACAGAACATCAAGACCATCTGAAGAATTCCAACAATCGTCAGGTAAGACCATTTTCCCAGCAGCAATTGATCCATGCTCAAACGGCTGCAAAGCAGACGGTCTAAAGTGGAATTCTCACGCTCCTCTAAAAGCGATCCGCTGGCGGTCGTCGCCGAGAACAACAAAAACATCACCGCGATACCCGCAGCATACATCGCGATGACAGGATTGGTCTTCTTGCCACCCAATACATCGACACATTGGATCGAAGGTGGTTCGGCAAAAGGGGGAACTGCCAGCACCGCATCGGCTTCGTTTGGACTAAAGGCCGCCGCTTGCACACCCGAGGGCAGCCCTGCAGGCACGGATTTGCGTTGCTCTTCAGAAAATGCGGTCATCACCGATTTTTGAACCAAGGCCGAAAGGACTTGCCCTGAGACTTGATCGTACGAATCCGAAAGCAATTGAATCTCCGGAAAAGATCCTTGGCTTGAAGGCTCAGAGAAGATCACCGCAACCGAAACGCTTCCGCGTCGCACAAGTTCCTCGGCAATGCTCGGGTCGACCAATTGAGCCAGATCCTTCTGCACCGAATCGGCATGCATCAGCGCCGAGTGCGCATCGGTGATGCGCAGTGAACTCTGCTCTCGCAAAAGCTCAATCGCACGCCTTGAGACCGAGGAATCCGCTTTGTCGGCTAAGGCGACTTTGATCTTCGGGATCGACGCACCGCTTGTACCCCGGGAGCCGAAAATCATCGCAAAGATGCTAAAAAACAGGATCGGGACGAGGAAGGTCAGAAGCAATTCCGATCGATTGTTCTTCAATCGTCGGAAACTAACCTGGAGGATCGTCCATACCATAAACAAAATCTCGACTCAAAAATGGGGAGCATCATCAATTCGGGGATCGGACAATGGAAACCCGCAACCCCAGCAGCGCAGGCGACCCAAAGGAATCGGTTTATTTGCTAGCATGAATCTAGCCCGACTCGATCGATCCGCAAAGGGTTTTAGGGTAAATCGGTAGTCGCGTGCAAGCGGATTTGCTTGTCGAAAGTCCGTTGAGAGCCACTGGGATGCAAAAACGAAAAGGAACCATGCGTTGAAAAAAACCTCCGAAGCGGTGATCGAAATCGCACAAAAAATGGTTCAAGGCTTGCGGAAGCTGAAGTTTTCCGAGCCTGTGCACACCGTATACAACCCCCTGGAATACGCATGGCCGGCCCATGAACAATATTTAGAAAGATTTGCAACAGGCCCCAAACGAGTCCTTTTTTTGGGGATGAACCCGGGACCTTGGGGAATGGCTCAAACGGGAGTCCCCTTTGGTGAGATCCAAGCAGTCCGCGATTTTCTCAAGATTGATGCAAAGATAGGAAAGCCACTCAGGGAGCACCCCAAGCGGCCTATTGAGGGACTCGGGTGTAGCCGTTCGGAGGTGTCTGGCAGGCGAATGTGGGGATTGTTTCAAGAAAGGTTTGGGACGCCAAAGGCATTTTTTGCTGAGCATTTCGTGGCAAACTACTGCCCGCTGGTCTTTATGGACGAGGGAGCCAGGAATTTGACCCCGGATAAACTGCCCGCCCGAGAAATGAGCCCGTTATCAGAGCATTGCGATCGGCACCTAACCGAACTGATCCGAATCCTGGAACCTCGCTTTTTGGTTGGGGTTGGTCAGTTTGCAGAGGAGTGTTTGCGGAGGGTTTGCAAGCGAGCCGAAGTTGTCCCGGGCGACGGAGTGGGTGCAAAAGGCGCTACAATCCTTAGAATCCTTCACCCCAGTCCGGCTTCACCGGCTGCGAACCGGGGATGGTCTACTGCGGTGGAAAAAACGTTGGTCGAACAAGGAATTTGGGGAGAAAAAAGACCCAAAAGAGCCTAGAATTTCGCGGGATTGCGTTTCTTTGGCCTCCCTGCATCGATATTCTACGGTAGAGCGACGGAACTTTTCCAGCCACTGAGGACTCGGAGAGGTACACGAACTTTGGTTACCCACAATCATGATGCCTCCAGATCCCCGACAAATCGAAGAATGGCTGAGCGGTCTGCTCGACGGAGTCCTCTCCGAACAAGAGCAACGCGACTTGGACTTGGCCATGCGTAATGACCCTTCGATCGCCCAGCGACTCGAAGAATTAACGAACCTCCGCCGAGCCCTTTTGCAAGGTCGACCTGTGGGTCGATTAGGATCGGATTTTTCGAAAAAGATTCTTCAGGCAGCCCGCAATCGGGCCTCTGAGATGGACGCCCCTCCGGCTTGGATTCTGCCCGACGCCCCTAACGCAGTTGCTCCCCGAACCGAAGATCCGCTTTGGCAAGAGGAACACGTGCCTTCAGGTCGTCCTGCTTTAGCCCTCGAGCAAATCGGTTCTGGAATTGGTTCCAAGCCCATGGTGCATGGCATTATGGGTTCCGGGCTCGAACAAGCCCCGGTGTCGTTGGCAGATCGTTTCCTTCGTCTTTGGCTGCCTTCCCTTGCTGTGGTTTTGGCCCTGTGTGCCTTGGTTCTGTTCCTGCCTCGAAGAGGCGCAGACGATCTAGCTGGACCGAAACCTCCCCCAAAGACTGAGCCCGAAATAACCATTCCTGAATCAAACCGTTTGGAGCCCGCAACTCCAGGCCCCTCGATTGCCAAATCCGACGACAAACCAAGCTCTTCGGTTGTTGAACCAATGCGAGAGTTGCCTGAGCCCAATTTGCCAGACCCAGCGTTGCCAGATTCCAACAAGTTGGCCAATGCTCTAGAAACGATGCCTAAAGAGGTTGCTAACCCATCAGCACTCGATCCAACCAAAATGGTGATGGTCTTGGTCGCCGACATTGCGGTAGATGCCGTAGCGCAAGAAAACGAAATGCTCACGCAACTGCTAGATAAGTATGAAATCATCGCCAGCGACGATGCGGTCATGGAAAAAGGTGATTACGACACGTTGGTGGATTCATTGATGGTCAGGGTTCCAAAGCCTGATTTGAATACCGAAGAGGTACGTCTTTATGTCGTCAAGGCAGGTCTTGCTCGACTGGACTCCTTCCTTCTCGATGTCGAAAAACAAAAAGCTGACTTTCCAAGCTACCGATTAACGGCGAGTCTGAGTCCTGTTGTCTTTAGCATGCTCAAGCAACTCGATGGACTCTCGGATTCCCACCAAGTCGCCAAACGGTTGCTTTTCACAGATCCGATCTCGGGTGAATCGTCTGACAAAGCCCAACTCCCTCCGAGTAAGGACAGCGACAACGGCGCAAAAGCGATTCCTCCCAACGTACTGAAAAACATAAAACTAGCCACGTCGAATCAAGCGGAAGGATATCTGATCCTCATGGTGCGTAAGGCTAAATAGCCTGCTGCTTTCGAAGCCCTTGCTCGATGGAAAGGGCTTCTTGGCAAGCCCCTCTCCAGCTTGATTCGTCTGAGAACCCTTCTCGGTGAAAGAGCACCGGTTCTTCTCCGATTCGAAATTCGATCCAGCTTCCTCGAACCTTTACCCGCTGGACATACTTCACCGGACATAAAACCCAATGGTTGATGTCCGAGAACATCACATGTTGCCCGGAAAACCATTGCAACTGTGGGTCTTGGCCAACAGGAATCTTTCGATAAGCCGACAGGCTACCTTTTGCGAACTGTCGCATAACTTGAATACGAGCATAGGTGAATCTTGACAGCTCGATCAAGATGTAGCCGAGTATAAACATCAAAGGCACCGCCAAGACCGGAGCTTGATAATCGAGGCTCATCGGAATGAAGCTGAGCCAAATCCCAAGCACGAGCATGACTAGAAAGGCTCCACCGTTGGGTTGCAACGAAAGCGCTTTTATGCGGTTTTTGAGCACAAGACTCCGCCGGGGCGCCAATATACATTCCCATGCCTCAGCAGGTGCAGCCTGGTAGATCAGGCGTTCGGCTTTGCGATGACTGCGGATCGTCGATAGAAGGTCGTACCATTGGTCTTGGTAAAAACTGGTGCTAGGAATCATTGCCCAAGGAAACGTGCTTAGGTTGTCAGGATAGCTGATCATGCCACGTTTGGTATCGACCATGTACCCTTGCATTTTGGATTGCAGACACAGATCGTTGTGCCAGAGAGTCAGTCGACTGCTGGATGCAACCCCGTTCAAGGAGCCCTCGAGCCAGGGCCTACGCTTCAGCAATCTCCTAGCGTGATTCTTACCGACATATCGAATCCATACGAACCACAAAATCAAAAGCGCCGCAAGGGACACCACGGCAAAACCCAGCGGGCCAATACCGACCGATAGGATCACCCCCCAGATCAACGCCGAAACCATTACCAGAGGTATAATGCAGCCGATCTGCAGGCTTGAGCCAAAGTGTTTGGCAATCCGTAGCTTGTCCAACTCTCCGCTGAAACTCGTCACATAGCGATCTCCCTCGAAACCTGATGGCTCCGGGTCGCTCTGATAGTCGGTTGACTCCCAGGGATTGATCGAGTTTTCGCTTGGATTGGGTTTCAAAATGCAGGGAACCTTTTGCTTTTTCTTGTTACAATACAAGGCCATGAGCACTGCCAGCACATTGAAACTCCCAACACCTATCAGAGACAAGCTTTCGGAACTTCGAAGCTTGATCAGCCGTGTGATCGCCACCCAAGGGATCGCGGTGCTTTTGATTTGGTTGCTGGGTTCGTTTATTGCCTTTGGCCTGATCGACTATCTGCCCACCCGATTTGGAGCCGACGAATCGCCTCGAATCGTCCGCTTGATCATGCTTGTGATCATCGCAGCCGGTACGATTGGTATCTTATACCATTATTTTTGGAATCGCTGGCTGGTTCGCTGGAGCGACTCGGCCTTGGCCCTTGCCATTGAGCGTCGCTATCCGGAATTTCAAAGCACCTTGGTCACGACGGTACAAGCTGCGGGCCCTTCGGCTCGATTGAAATCGAAGGATCTAGATGCGATCGAGCATCCGAATCGACCGGGAATGATCGAGCTTGCGGCTCGAAAGGCCGTCGACAAGATCGCTTCGATCGATGTGCGATCCTTGGTGCAACTCTCCACACTACAATGGGAACTCGGACTCCTTGCGGCAACCCTAGGCCTCTTCGGAGTCGGATCGTTGCTTCACCCAGATCTTGTATCGCACTGGTCAAAACGTCTCTATGGTTTGTCCGATGCACCTTGGCCTCGCCGAACCTCCCTGGGGGTCGTTGGGCTGGAACTCGATGTACCTCCGTTTACCAACTCACCGACACGCGATCGCTACTTGGTACCGATGGAAAACAATCGACTCTTGGCTCCCAAAGGTTCCTCGGTTCGCCTGCGAACGACCGCCAAAGATCTGCTCGCTGAGCCTTATGATAAATGCGCCCTGCATTATCGAGACCGGTCCGGGAACCGAGGCCGAGCTAGCATGCTCAGCTATTCAAGTTCCAATCCCCGTGAGTTCATCCTCGATGGTCCGCCACTCGAGGCGATCAATGACAACCTCTGGTTCTCGATCGTCGGAGGTGATGCAAGGCTTTCGAACCTAGTTCTTGAAACCGTCGATGCTCCTTTGGCATTATCGACCAATTTGGACGTCTCTTACCCGAGTTACCTGCAGCGTTCAACCAAGACGACCTGGGGTAACGAGCGACTCGAGTTTCGAAATGGGATGCGATTGCCCCAAGGCACACAGGTTGGTTTTTGGATACGCGCCAACAAACCGATTCGCAAAATCGATGTGATGCAAGTTTCAGGCGCATCGGGTGAAGACTCGACCAAACAGTACACGGTCGAGCTCGATAAACCCGCCTTGGAATTCGCCATTCCATCAAGCGTCCTGCTCGGGAATCTTTTCGTGGAACTCAGACTCTGGGACGACTTAGGACTCTGTTCAACCCGCGTTCAGCAGTACGTCATCGCCGCCACCGCAGACAAAGTTCCAGAGATCGACTTTGTACTCGAAGGAATCTCGACGGCCATCACCGAGAATGCCAAGCTTCCGATTCGCAGCAAGATCAAGGACGATTACGACTTGGATCAAACTTGGATAGAATCCAGAATCGACGAGCAAGAAACAGTAAAAACCGAATTGCAAGTAAGTTCCCAAGGAAGTGGGGATTTCGACATCGACCTCAAGGCCATGAAGGATGCCGGTGCGATGACTCCCAACGTCGGTTCTGTCTTCTCGCTTATGGTTGCCGCCTCGGATTTCTTCGACGTGCCGTCGAGTCCTGATGCACCCTCGGTGGCTCACGTTGGCAGATCCACACCGATTCAGTTGAGCGTCGTGACCGAAGATCAATTCTTGATATTGCTCGATCGTCGCGAAGCGGCCATGCGACGCAGACTCGAGCAAATCATCAGCGAACTTGGCCAACTTCGCGACCTACTGATCCTGACCAATAAGAACAATACTCAGACGCCCGAGCCTTCTGCCGAAGACTCATCCGGATCTGCGGAAAGCAAAGAAACGCCCGCTCAGGCCAGATCCAGAATACTGCTGCTGCGCAGCCAACAAGCGGCCGCCCAAGTCGCGAAGTCCGAAGGAGAGCTCAATGGCGTCCTTTCGGAGATATCGATGCTCGTTGCCGAGCTGACCAACAACCGCATCGACAGCAACGATCGCCGAGAAAGACTTGGCAATAAAATTAAAGCACCCCTAGAGAGTTTGCTCGAGTCAAAGTGGAGGCCTTTTGCATTGCAAATCAATCAGCTCGAAGGAACTCTTGCCAAACTAACCCCCGAGGAACTCTCTTCGCAGATCGACCAAGGGGTCGCTAAGAACAATGAAATCATCGCCTCGCTCAATGCGATCCTTGCAGATATGATTGAAATCCAAGACCTCAATGAAATCATCGATCGGGTTCGAGGATTGCTAGACCAGCAATCCAAGATCCTGGATCGATCCAAACAAGAGCAAAAGAAGAGCACTTTGGATCTTTTGAAATAGCCAAGTGCCTGGAACCTCAGATGAACCCAACCCAATTCTTTCGACTAGGCATCATCATCGGCATCCTCCTGAGCGGTTGCTTGGCCTCAGCGGGCCGTTGCCAAGCACCAGCAGAGGGAGTTGGGGAATTACAAAAACAACAAAAGGCTTTGGCAACGCAGTACGCAAATCTCGAAGAGATTTTCTCTCGCATGAGCCAACTCGAAGCGGCGACCAATCCCACCCGCGCAGCATTGCTCTTGCAAGCCGCGCAGATGAGTAAACAGCTCGCCACACAGCAGCGAATGATTCAAGCCAGCGAACTACTGGCCAAAGGCCAATACTCTCGCGCCATCCCCGAGCAAGAAGCCAGTCGCGACAATCTCAAGAAACTTTTAGAACTATTGCAAAGCGAGAATCGCTCGTCGCGGATCAAAGATGAGCGAAAAAAGCTCGAAGATGTACTCAAGGACATTCGTCGCATCGAGAACATCCAGAAGGCTACTCGAGGGCGCACGGAAGCTGGCCAAGACAAGGATACTGCTGCGAAGGATCAGGCTGATCTGGAAAAGCAGCTCGAAAAAACTCAAAAGGATCTGACCGACAAAAAAGATCAGTCAGATCAGTCAGATCAGTCAGATCAGTCGGATCGGTCGGATCAGTCGGATCAGTCGGATCGGACAGATCAGTCGG